>CAIQSY010000239.1 GCA_903874585.1 uncultured Chlorobiaceae bacterium
AGCGAGAACCACTATGCCCATGAACGGACGAGAAACCCTTCACCCTGAAAAGCAGCAGAGCATCGCCGAAAAGCTACGCTTATCAGGTGTGAGCGATTCCCGGCAGAGAGATATTAAGCAAGCGCTTGAGAATGTCAACCGCCCTGGATTCAGAATTGAACCATCAGCGATTGTGCCGTTGATGAAGCCGGTAACATGGTTTCCACCCATGTGGGCATTTGCTTGTGGCGTGGTTTCAACGGGCGAAAGCGTGACAGAACACTGGTCGATTCTTCTGCGAGGCATTCTGCTTGCCGGACCGCTGATGTGCGCTATGTCGCAGACAATGAACGACTATTTCGACCGTGAAGTTGATGCCATCAATGAACCAGAACGCCCCATTCCGGCAGGAAAAATCTCCAAATCTGCAAGCTGGCTGATCACCTTCGGTCTTATTGTTACCGGCTTCCTTGTTGCCTTTTCGATTCACCCTTATGTCGTCGTCATAGCGTTTGTCGGAGTGTTGATGTCGCACGCTTACTCTGGTCCACCAATTCGCGCAAAGCGCAACGGCTGGTTTGGTAATCTTATTGTAGGGCTCGCCTACGAGGGCGTTGCGTGGTTGACCGGCAGTTTCTCCATTACGCAGGGAATTCCTTCCAGCGAAACCATTGCGCTCGCCATTATTTTTTCATTAGGTGCTCATGGCATTATGACGCTGAACGACTTCAAGTCCATTGTGGGCGATAATATCCGTAAAGTGGCTTCAATTCCGGTACAGCTTGGCGAGAAGAAAGCGGCAATATTAGCCGCTATTATTATGGATGTCGCGCAGCTTGCTGCCATCTCTCTTTTGATTGCAAAAGGAGCTACAACAACAACCATCATTGCGCTGCTGCTGCTCGTTGCCCAACTCCCGATGCAGAAAATCTTGATAGCCCATCCCAAAGAAAAAGCGGTCTGGTACAACGCATTCGGCACCTTGCTTTATGTTTTATCGATGATGGTTTGCGCCATCGGTATCCGTCCATAAAACTTACGTTTCCTGTTTAGAAAACTATTGTTATATTCCCGTTCATTTTTTAACACAACTGATTGCACCATGTCCAAAGTTTGTTTACTGACTGGCAAAAGACCCAAGTACGGCAATACGGTGTCTCATGCAAATAACCACGTTCGCACCCGTTTTGAACCAAATCTCCACACCAAAAGAGTCTGGATTGAAGAGGAAAAACGGTTTGTCAAGGTGAAGCTTTCTGCAAAAGCGATGAAAATTATTGCCAAAACCGGCACCGCACAACTTGCAAAATTGTTGTAGTAACGCAAGGTCAGCGACCATTATAGAAAATTTTTCAATGTATTGTTAAAAGCTCAATCTTATACGGTTGAGCTTTTTTTATCAATGAAAAAAGTCACGATTTATACTGATGGCGCATGCAGTGGTAATCCTGGTCCAGGCGGTTGGGGAGCAGTGCTGATGTACGGCTCATTGAACCGTGAAATATCGGGATATTCACCCGCCACAACCAATAACCGCATGGAGCTGAGCGCCGCAATAGAGGCGATCAACGTGCTTAAAGAGCCTTGCGCTGTTGACCTTTACAGCGATTCAAGCTATCTTGTAAATGCTCTTAATAATGGTTGGCTGAAACGCTGGACAAGCAATAACTGGCAAACCGCTGCTAAAAAAAGCGTTGAAAATATCGATCTTTGGCAAAAATTATTGCCGTTGCTTGCGTTCCATCAAGTAAATTTCCACAAGGTAAAAGGTCACAGCGACAACCCTTACAACAACCGTTGCGACGCGCTTGCGCGTGAAGCCATCAAAAGAAAATCATAACCCGTTGATGCAATGGCGAACAATCTCGGAAGTGACGCAACACCAGCACCGCAGCAAAAGCGTTCTCTGAAAAAAGGTGCCGGTCTTCTCCTCTCTCTCAGCGTCATCAGCACCGTTGCTTTTCTCTTGCTTGCCCTCTGGGTCAATTGGCCAAAACAACGCCTTCAACCCGAACCATTAAGCCCGACACTGCGTGCAATGGTTGACCGTATTCCCGACAAATCAGATGCGTTGATTTATATCGGGTTGAAAGATATTCGCGAAAGCAAGCTCTGGCAGGAGATTATTCCTGATTCTCTGAAAAAAGCACCACTGTTTGAGCCGAAAGGGCAGCTCAACACCATCATTAAAGCAGCACATATTAACCCAACGCTTGACATTGATACCCTGCTCCTCAGCTTCAAACGCCATGGCTACAAAGAGCAGAGCTTTCTTGGTATTGCATCGGGCTCATTTGCAAAAAAGCTGCCGGCATCGATGTTGAGCACGATGAGTACCAGTACCGAAACGCTTGGTAATCGCCAATGCTACGGCTTCGACAGCACGCTCTGGCTCTGCCCAATCAGCCCGAACAGGATGGTATTGAGCAATAACAAAAAAATGCTCACCGCGTTTCTCGTGCCAACCGGCAGCTTCTTCAAGCGCGACTCGCTCGCTGTTGCAATGATTGACAAGGCTGTGTATAAATCGCACCTCTGGTTTGCACTACCATCCCCGGCATGGACATCTGGGGCACTGCAAAGCCTCACCTCGTCCAATGAGGGAGTAAAAACAATGGGGAATCTGAAAAAAATCCAGAATCTTGCGCTTTCAGTTAAATTCAAGGATGGTATTGAGGGACAAAGCGAATGGGTTTATAGCACCAATCAAGCTGCTTACTTTGCCTCAACATTTCTTTGGGGTGCTGTGAAACTCTCGGGACTGACGGGCACAAAAACCACAGAAGAGACAAAAGATTTACTGAACCGCATCAAAATTCAGCAGAATCTGAACTCGGTTATTATCAATACTGAACTTCCCCTGGAGCTGTTTCAGACGGCACAAAAGAAGCTATAACGCGCACTTTTACACATGACGCAAAAAGTGAAGTGCGCCATCTCTCCATAAAACCTCCACCTGACCGCCAACCATCACCCTTCTGCCGGGCTGAGTTTTCAGCAAATCGACCAGCTTTTGCAGTGCTTGCGCATCAATGGAGAGATTCAGATCGCGTAATGCCCGTTTAAAAACCTCTTTCTGCTCAAAAACGGTAAGCTTTTGCAGTGCCTGAGCGTTCAGCCTGCTCTCCGTCAACGCAAGCGTTGGGTGCCGTTCAAGAAGATTTTCAAAATAGAGTTCCAGAAACTCCTCAAGCTCACCAGCCTGCTCCGACAATCTGCCGAGTGATGGCAAAAGCTTGTGCGGAAAACGCTCCTCAATAAGCGGAATGAGACGATTCCTGATAAAATTCCTGTCATAATCATCCGTGAAATTACTGGCATCAATGCAACTTGCAATGCCTTTTTCGATCACATACGTTGCGATATCGGCTTTATGCAGCAACAGCATCGGGCGTATAATTTTACCATGACGGGCACGAATTCCGCGCAATCCAAGCAACGAAACACCTCTGAAAAGGTTGAACAACATCGTCTCGGCATTATCGTTAACATGGTGACCTGTTGCAATTTTACTGAATCCATGCTGCTGCATCACATCATCAAAAAAGCCATATCGCAAAATTCGTGCCGTCTCCTCTGCCGATTTTTTCCACGCGGCAGCACACCGCAACGTATCAAAACGTTCAACAAAAAAGGGCAGACCACGTGACGCTGCATAATTGCGCACAAAGGTTTCATCGGCATCACTTTCAGCACCACGCAGTTGAAAGTTGCAGTGCGCAACCGCCAACTCAACATGTAAAACAGGCTGCACCGCACACAAAAGCGAGAGAAGCGCCATAGAATCAGCTCCACCCGACACCGCAACAAGCACCCGCTCGCCATAGTCAACAAGCGAACGCGATTTAAGCTGCTGCAAAAACTTTTTTTCCAAGCCATTCATAAGCATAAAGATAAGAGCATGAGCCATGGCAGAAGATGAAAAAGAGAGAAAACGCCTGCCCACTGTACTCAAGCATGAGAGAAATAATATATTATCGCTCTAAAGGTATCATATCGAAACAAACAGGTATCGCCAAATAAGCTGTAAGGATTGAGCGTCATGACCATCCTCCCAAATCTTTAAGAAATAAACTGATGTTGGCATCATACGGCTACAGCACTATGATCAAAATCCTGCTTCTCTGCATGGTGTGCGGAGCTGCTACATTGCTTTTCCCTGCCGGAATGCAGATTGGGCTATTACTGTTTATTGGCATCGTCATTCTTTTTACGCTTTACTTCTTCCGCGATCCCCAACGAACTGCGCCTGACGAGCAGCGGGTTATTCTCGCGCCTGCTGATGGAACCATCATGCTGGTACAGCCGCACGGCGCAAAAGGAGCAAACAGCGCAGCCAATCCGCCGACGCTGGTAAGCATTTTTATGTCCCCTTTTAATGTGCATGTCAACCGCGTTCCGTTAAGTGGCAAAGTGACTCATTTGCGCTACTGCCCTGGTAAATTCTTGATGGCGTTCGATCATCAAAGTATGGAGAGCAACGAAAAAATGGAGATTGGTATCGATAATGGTGAAATTGAGGTACAATTTAACCAAGTATCGGGTTTTCTTGCCCGGCGCATTGTCTGCACGCTGCAACGCGGTGAAATGGTAAAAATTGGCAAACGTTTCGGCATGATCAAGTTTGGTTCACGAGTTGATATCATCCTGCCGCCATCCGCCACCGTTACCGTAAAGCCTGGCGAAAAAACCCGTGCCGGTGAAACCGTTGTTGCCCGTTACTGAACAAGCCAAAAAAGTTGGTTTAAGCGGGCATATTCCGTATATAATTAGCATGATATCATCAATTAATCAATAACTGGAGAAAGACCTATGTTTGGATTAGGTGGTCAGGAACTCGTTCTTATTCTGCTGATTATTCTGCTGCTGTTCGGTGCAAAAAAGCTGCCGGAACTTGCCAGAGGATTGGGAAAAGGCATGAAAGAGTTCAAAAAAGCTCAGACTGAAATTGAGGAAGAGTTCACCAAAGCGGCTGATGAATTGCCTAAAAAAGAGAAGTCAACCACCTCGACTCAGGCATAACGTCAGCACTATCTTGCCATGCTGCACTCTCTCTACATTAAAAATTTTGCCTTGATCCAGGAGCTAACCATTGAGTTCAGCCCTGGATTAACCATTATCACCGGAGAGACTGGTGCAGGAAAATCCATCCTTATCGGTGCCTTAAACCTTGTGCTTGGTGAACGGGCAAGCAGTGATTTGGTGCGTTCGGGCACCACGAAAGCCATTATTGAAGCGGTGCTGACCAATGTGCATTCCGAGAAGATTGACGCTCTGCTGCAATCGGCAAACAGTGAACAATCATCGGAACTTATTCTGCGTCGTGAGCTGTCGTCAAGCGGGCAATCGCGCTGTTTTATTAACGATACGCCCTGCACTGCCACACTGCTCAAGCAAGCTGGCGAAGAGCTGATTGACCTGCACGGTCAACACGAGCACCAACTGCTGCTCCATGCTGAGAGGCACGAAACGCTGCTTGATGATTTTGCGTTGACAGCAACGGAAGTGGCAAACTACACCGCCACCCGATCTGCGTTGCATGAGCTGCAACAACAGCTTAAAACGCTGAAAAAAGATGCCGCAACCATCCGCGAAAAAAAAGAGATTCTCGATTTTCAACTCAACGAACTCAACAGCGTTTCGCTCATTCCGGGCGATGAGGTCGCGATTGAAACTGAAATTACGCTTCTTGAAAATGCCGAAACACTCTTTACGCTGAGTAACACACTGAATGAGTTACTGTACGATAATGAGCACTCTGCCTACTCAACCGTTACAGCGGCACTGCACACGCTTGAAAAACTGGTTGCAATTGACAAACGCTTTGAACTGCACCTTGAGGAGACACGCACCGCAACCAGCATTATTGATGAGCTTGCACGTTTTACACGCAGTTATGCGTCGGGCATTGAGTTCAACGCTACACGACTTGATACCTTGCGGGAGCAGCAGCTCCAGATTCAACGTCTCTGCAAAAAGTATGAGCGCACGTACGCTGAACTTATCGAACTGAAAAAGGAGCTGGAGGCAAAAAGCGCTCTTGAGGAGAATCTTGGAGAGGAGCTGAGCCGTCTTGAGCAGCAAATAACACAGCGGAACGTTGAACTCTCGAAGCATGCTGCTGCACTGAGCTTAAAACGGAAAGCGGCTGCGAAACGCCTTGAGCGTTCGATTCAGGAGCAGTTAGCGGAGCTTGGCATACCGCACGCAATCTTTATTGTCAGCATAACGCACGAAGAGCATTCGGCGGGAGATATTACCATTGAAGGTAAGCGATTTACTGCCTATCCTCGAGGATACGATAACATTGAATTTCTGATTACCACCAACCCTGGCGAAAAACCGAGACCGCTCATTAAGGTGGCATCCGGTGGCGAAATTTCACGCGTAATGCTTGCTATGAAAAGCGCTCTGGCTGAATCTGCCAAGCTGCCAATTCTCATTTTCGATGAAATTGATACCGGCATCAGTGGACGAGTGGCTGAATCGGTCGGGAAAAGCTTGCGCAAACTCTCACGCCTGCACCAGATTATTGCCATTACCCACCTGCCGCACATTGCCGCCATGGGCGATGTGCATCTCGGTGTTAAAAAATCCGTTCAACAGGAGAGAAGCGTTACGGAAGTCACGGCTCTCGATGCGGAAAGCCGCCTGCACGCTATTGCCAGCCTTATCAGCGGAGAGCAGATTTCAGCATCGTCGCTTGCTTTGGCTAAAGAGCTGGTGAACGGGATTCGGGATTAAGCACCCCCTCCTCTAACATTGAGGAAGGGAAGTTGGAACTTTACAGAAACTCCTCGTAATAATTAAGGTCTTTATGGAATGTCTCTTCGAGTGCGTTGAGTGAGAGAAATGCGGCAATAATGCAGATGCTGCCGACCACCAGCGCACCGATTTCCATACCAAGATGTCCACGGAAAAACTGGAAAAGTATGGTAATAGGAACGACCATACCGCGCACGAGATTGGGCACGGTTGTGGCAACAGTGGCGCGTAGATTGGTACCAAACTGTTCCGCTGCAACGGTGACAAAAATTGCCCAATAGCCACCGGCAAAACCAAGCAAGGCACAAACGATATAAAAAAATTGTGGCGACTGACCAATCTGCAAGAAATAAAGCGCAACCGCGCCAACGGTAAGCAGCAAAAAGAGCAAGACCACCCGTTTGCGACTCTGTAAGAGCTGACTCAAGAGACCGCTGGAGAGGTCACCAAGCACCAGACCGAGATAGCAGTACATGACTGCATTACCAGCAGAAACGACACCAGTAATACCAAGTTCAGTGGCAAATTCTGGCGAAAACGTGATCAAAACGCCAACCACAAACCAAATTGGCACACCGATCATAATGGAGTTGAGGTAGCGAAAAAAACGGCTACGGTCGGTAAAGAGCGCCAGCATATTACCACGACTCACACCATTTTTCGATTCCATTGTTTTAAACATGCCCGACTCTGCCACTTTGACTCGCGCAGCAAGAAGAAGTAATCCAAGTAAACCACCAATAAAAAAAGCGTTACGCCACTCATAGGTGTTGGCGACAACATTAGCAAGAATAGCGCCAGAGACTCCGATAGAGGCAACAAGCATGGTACCATAACCACGGATCTTCGTCGGTAAAACCTCTGCGACCAAGGTTATACCTGCACCAAGCTCACCCGCCAGACCAACGCCGGCAATAAAGCGCAATGCCGCATACATTGGCAGTGACCATGCAATACCATTGGCAAGATTAGCAAGTGAGTAGATGAGAATAGAGGCAAACATTATTTTTAAACGCCCCTTTTTATCGCCAAGCCAACCCCAGAGTACGCCACCAACCAACATGCCAATCATCTGCATATTCAGCAGATAGACGCCGTAATCAATCAGCTCTTTCCCTGAAAGCCCGAAGGATTTGAGGCTCGGCACACGGACAATGCTGAAAAGAACAAGATCGTAGATATCAACAAAATAGCCCAGCGCTGCAACAATTACAGGCAAACTGAAAATTGCACGGACTACACTTTGTTCTTGAGGGTGGGGAATAGCTGCCATTATTCGTATTGATAGAGATGATACTATGCCAATGTTAATAGAATGCTATCGGATGAGCGACGCAGAGACAACCACTCACTTATTTGCTCTAAAATTTTTAAAGACTCTTGCTCCGAAAAACGGCACCTCCGAAAAACGGCAATGTTAAACTCGCAAAAAGTGCTTCTCCACTGACACAAGTTCATGTGATGGTGAGGCTGAGGCTGAGGCTGAGGCAAATTGACCCGAGCTGGTAACTGGCGCAAGAAGATCGGGGAAAATACTCACCTCAACGCCCTGCATTATGGTATCGAAAAAAACCACAAGTTTCGTCTCGCGCCCCTGCTTGACCACAACTCCCTCAAAATCTTTGAACGGTCCAGCAAGTACTTTAACACGCTGACCTGCCGGTAGAGCATTCACTCTCCGTTGAACCGCGTCAGGCTCTCGCGTCAGCTTTCTGAGCCAGTCAATATCTTTTTCAGCAATAATCGACGGCTTTCTGCCAATCCCGATAAATTTCACAACTCCCTCTGTATCAAGTACTTTGGCGTTGTCTTTATACAGATCAAGATTCACAAACACATATCCACGAAACAGCGGATCAGAGACTTTCTTCTTTCTATCACTCCATTGCTTCCATGTTTCAAGCAGCGGAAGAAAGCTGACAATCTCCCGTTCAACAAGCATCTGATGCACTTTTTTCTCGTATCGGGAGCGAACATACACAGCGTACCAGTGTAACTTCTCAAGCTCATCCATTGTTGCATATCTATTGATTATCGAACCAGAAAAAAGCGCACGCGAACCAGCTCTTTTTTGGCATCAATAAGAAAGGTAACAACTGTGCGTTACTTTACAAATTAACCACGAATCCAGTAGTAGAACCAACCCAGAAGCTCTCGCAATGCTCGCTCGGACTGTTCAAGCGCTTCAGCACTGGGTAAAAAGCGCAAGATGGTTGAGCCGTAGCTATTGTTGACACGATAATCGACAGGGAATGGTGTCACTGCAAATCCAGCTTTTTTAAACAAAAGGATGGAGCGACGCATGTGGAAGGCACTGGTTACCAGAATAATACGCTTTTGAGAGCCAAGCAAGGTGCGGATAGCTGCGGCTTCATCAGCGGTATTGCCTACTTTCGGGGTCAGACGAATGGCTGATTGTGGTACACCAAGCAAGAGCGCTCGTTTTGCAAGCAGTTCACCTTCAGGTATCTCATAGGGTTTCCATGGCCAATACCCTCGCGTAAAGAGCAGCAGTGGTGCTTTTCCAGCTTTGAACAGCTCAATACCTGCATCAAAACGATCGGCTGCATCGCCCCACTCGCCCAGCGGAGCACCATCAACCTGACGCATCATGCCGCTCAACACCACAAGGGCATCGGACTTGTCAATTGAACTGACTGGAACGCGAGATGTTCCCCCTTCAACAAAGCGCATCAATCCGTCACCAACTACAGGCATACTGAATGCCCACAGAACAACCGCAGCATACCAGAGCAGTATTTTTTTACGAAATGCAAGTCCGGCGAGGAGGGCGATAAGGGTGACGCCAAGTGGTAGAACAAGGATTGGAAGTAGTTTATGAAGAAAAAGCATGAGTTTACGGGTGAGTTATAAGATTGCACTTCGATACGGGCTTTGCCCTACTCAGTGACCAGCCGGAGACCGGTGGCTGGGGTTTGTTGCCGTTCGGTGGGGGGGGGACGGGCTTGAACCATGATAGTCGATCCCTTTGGTACCGGAAAGACAGAGCGTTACACCTTCTCCCACTCAAACTTGCTGACGTTTCTCTGCTTCGGGTCAAAAACGATGCCAATCACATACCGTTCACCGGCATATTTCTCGTAATATTTCATCTTCTTGATCTGCTCAAGCGGCTCCCCGTCGGTTACCTTGAACTCAAAAAGAAAGGTTCTCCCTCCGTACTTTATGGTCAGGTCAATTCTGCCCTTGTTGCTGACATCCTCGGCGATGATGTCCACTCCGATACTGGCAAAACAGGCATAGAGCACGCTGGCGTAAAAGCCTTCGTAACGCTCGATATCATTGTTGGTAAAATTATTATAGGCG
>CAIQSY010000240.1 GCA_903874585.1 uncultured Chlorobiaceae bacterium
AAACATTATTACGATAACATTTTAAGCAAAGTGCACACTGGTTTGACGTTGCCACCGCTACCCGCATTGAGTGGTGAACCGGTGCAGCTTCCGGAAATTATGCAGGAACTTGTCGGTGGTATTTATCTCGGCATGATTGAAAAACTGGCAGAGCGCACCGCAGAAATGCACCTTGCGCTGGCATCGCTCAACGACGATCCGGCCTTTGCACCCGAAGCATTTACAACGCTTTATCAGCGTTCGATTTATCAAGCAATGTGCGAGCAGGTAAAGCGTGCGGTAATTCTTATCCGTCAGCTTATGCCAAACATGGCGGCAGAGCAGCAGGAGCTTGCAACTCAGTTTGTGAAAAAGCAGAAACAGATTCTTCAGCAGTTCGACCCCATCAGACTGGAGAAAATTGATACGCTGAAGGTGAGAATTCACGGTGATTACCATCTTGGGCAGGTGCTCTTTACCGGCAAAGATTTTGTGATTATTGATTTTGAAGGCGAACCTGCACGCCCGATTTCGGAGCGCAAAATTAAACGTTCGGTGTTCCGCGATGTTACCGGTATGCTTCGCTCGTTCGACTACGCGGCGTTCAGCGCCCTACGCCAGATTGAGGCAACGCTTCGTCCTGATGCGCGTGCAGCTCTTGAGCCGTGGGCTGACCGCTGGAGTTTTTACGTTGGGCAGCACTTTATCGACAGCTACTTTGCAAAAACCAAAGGCAGCAATATTGTGCCGGCAGAGGCAAGCCAGCGCGAGCATTTGATGCGTGGGTACTTGATGAACAAAGCTATTTATGAGCTGAATTATGAGCTGAACAACCGTCCTGACTGGGCAACCATTCCACTACGCGGCATCCTGAAAATTCTGGAGTCGTAGCCCTCCCGTCATGTAGATTCGCTGAACCTCACCACTGTCACTTGCTGGCAGTGGTGAGAACAGCTTACGTTATTCCCGCTCTTTTGCCTTTTGCCACAGCTCGTCAAGCTCGGTGGCGTTGAAATCCTGCCACGGACGACCTGATGCCGCAACTTGTTCTTCGACGTTACAGAAACGACCAATGAATTTGTTGGTGGATTTACGGAGTGCATCTTCGGGATTAGCGCCAAGAAAACGGCTGTAGTTGACAAGAGTGAAGAGCAAATCGCCAAACTCATCCTCCTGCTCCTCTTTGCTGACGGCGTTTTTCAGCTCCTTGACCTCTTCGACAAGTTTATCGAGTACACCCTCATCGCTCTGCCAATCGAAGCCGACACCAGCAACCTTTTTCTGCACACGGAAGGCGCGTAACAGCTCAGACATGGCTGATGGCACACCGTCAAGCAAGCTTTTACGTCCCTCTTGCAGCTTGAGTTTTTCCCAGTTTTTCAGCACAGCGCTTTCCGTTTCAGCAACGGTGTCGCCAAAAACGTGCGGATGGCGATGCACAAGCTTGTGGCAAAGCGCATCAAAAACATCGTTAAATGCAAACGCTCCGCGCTCTTCGCCAAGTTCAACCTGAAAGCAGAGGTGCATAAAAAGGTCACCAATCTCCTGTTTCAGCTCGCTCTCATCCTGCTGGTCAATGGCGTGAACCAGCTCATAACTCTCTTCAAGCAGCAGATGCGCCAGCGATTGCGGCGTCTGTTTGCGATCCCACGGGCACTCCTGCCGCAGCACTTTAACGAGGTTCAGCGCCCGCACAAATTGCTCTGATACGGTGCGCTCTTTGTTGGCAATAATATCAGCTTTTAACTCTTCTATAACTCTTTTTTCAAGCATCGGTTGTTCTTGATTGGTTAGTTGTCGGCATGTGGTTGCCGAAAAGGGATATCGCTCTGTGTTGCTATGAAGTTACGCTTTCTTGAGGCTATTTCTTATACTGAGAACTCTCGCCTTGCCACAAATGCTATACTTGGTTCTATGCAGAAAATACCAATTACCATCTTTATCAGCAGTGTTCAAAAAGAGCTGGCAGAAGAGCGAATGGCGCTGAAAGGCTATCTGAGCTTGAAATTCGCATTGATGCCGGATGTTTTATGATGACAATTTGGCGAACCAATGTTAGCAATCTGATGATTGCAGAAACCCAGTCGGTGTTTTCCGAACAAGTAATTCCATTAAGGTGGCAATGAAATCAGGCGCATATTTTCCGGAGTTTGTAACGTGGACGACTTGTGCCAACCAGCTCCATCCAAGATCATCACTATCCTGTCTTCAGGGTGTCTTGATGATATTTCGTCGAGAAATATCTGCATGCATCCGCTGTTGACATGCGGCAGGATCAACGTGTCAAGCACACCATCTCTTACCGACACGGCTGCATACGCATAGGTGTATTCTTGGGTCACCAAGGACATACTCAGCGGACGAACCGGTCGCGGACACCAACAGCGTCGAGAAATACGACCAAAACGTGCTTCATCCTGAAACATCACCCGAAGTGGCTTGGTGCCAAGCCACTGCTGGTCAGTCAAAGCGAGGAGTTCGGGAAGTTTTTTTTCCACTCCAACTGCGCTTCGACATCAGTTTTTGGATGTCTCTTGTCCGGCGCAAGCTTCCGCCAGTTATTCCGATGCAGAAGATTATAGGTCGAAGCAAGTGCCGTTTTACGGCCCATTCGTGCGTCCAGCACATTCTTGATCTCGCTGACAATCAATATGCCGCCATGGGTCGCTTTATCGAAAAAAGGAGCAAGAAAGGCACACTCTTCCGCTTTGCTCATAATTTCTCTTCGGCGTCCACCTCGCTTTGGTTTTATTTCTGCTGGCAGGCCACCTGCCTGTATAAAACGCATCCTCAATTGACAGGCCCAACCCTTTGAAATACCAAGGACAGCGGCTACCTGGTCAATGGAAAAACCGTATTCCAGTGGCAAGATCACCGCTTGTGCCTGGCGCAGCTCTTCTATGGTCCGAGCATTTACCAATGTTTCCTTTGCCTTTTCCAAAACTTCCTTACCACTTGCTGGTCGTGCCATATACCCACCCCCTTTTAGGGCGAATTATACTACTTTTGTTTTAGAAATTGAATAATATCGTTCAGAACAAGCTCACAGCTTTTGTAATAGCTGTCCGGATCGTTTGGCTCAAGTTGACGGTACATTGACAAACCGGAGACTAAACAGTCACTTTTGACAGCTTAAGCTTACCCTAAACTGAGCGTTCCATAAAAGAGAGCGAAGTATTGACACGAAGGGAACCAAAATTCAGAACTATTAAACTCTTTTAACATCAAATCCCTTTTAACCACTCATAAAGAACCCCGCCGCAAGCAGCGGGGTATTTTGAAGACAACTCTATCATACTTTACGCCTCAAGAGGCGGGGAATATGACCCTTAGAGATTCAATTGGTGATGGCAACTTTGCCGGATTGAACCAATAGAAGTCCTCCGCCAGTTGAAACCCGATCTCATCGCAAAAAGCCAGGAGTACCCGGAAGTTGTACAGAGAACGTGATGGAACACCAGAACGATATGCTCCGCCCAAATCGAGAACGAAACTCCCGCTCTCTTTGAGTACCCGGAAAACCTCCTGGCCGAATGGTTTAATCCACTGTACCAGACATAAGGTGAGATATTTGTTCCTTTAACGTGGGAAGTGAAGAAGGCAACATCTTTCTTTTCAGGCTTGCCAGTCCCAAGGATTGACGACGGTGACAGATAAATCGCTAAAGTGACGAATGTTCCGAGTTGCCAGGATTGCGTTGTGCGCCAAAACAATACCAGCAATAAAGGTGTCACGCATATCTACTGGACGACCACAGACCTTACGCTCAGCCGCCAATTGTGCAGCTTGGGTTGCAGCGTTAGCATCAAAGAGCAAAATACGGTTCTGCAGGTCATCTTGCAAGAGTGCCTCGAATCGTTCCTGAAGCAATTTTTTGCGGCGACCGGATACCAGCAAGGCCAAACCGAATCGGATTTCGAATAACGTGATGCTGTTCAACCAGATGGAGTGGGCAGATTGACCGTCCAGCCAAGCCACAACCTGCGGGTCGGGCTGCTGCTGCATCAGACCAGACAAGACGTTAGTGTCCAGAATAATCATGAACCAAAGCCCATCGGTTCAATGGCGTTTCCATGGAGTTCAGGTAACGGCTCGGTCAGGCCTATGCCCTCAAACCGGGCAGCAATGCTTGAGCCAAGTCCTGGACGAGTTTGCCCCGCCTTGCTGACAGCACTGCACAGAATCTGACGAACCTCTTCCTCCATACTCCAGCCATGCCGGGTAGCGCGCACTTTAAGAAGAACATTTATGTCATCTTCGATATTGCAAACAATAACTTGAGTCATGAGATACCTCCATATTTTAACAAGACCCGCACTCTATTTGAGAATCGTCTTTATAGTTCGTTTTTTTGGGCTTGAGGTGCCGCTGCATTGTATAATTTCAGGCAGAATCAATCTGCCATACCCAACGTATGCCATTGATGTGGCGTGTCGGCTCTTCACATCCATAAATATATATTGGATGATCATTAAAACAAAATACTCTGAAATTCCAGATCAGCTCCACTGGTTTATTGTATCTTTTGTACTGACACGGAAGTCTTGTTTTCTGAACTGCGTCCCACTCATACTCCGCACACGAAAACCAATAGCCAATATCAGTGGCAAAGCATAGTGCGCTATCGACTATTCTTTACCGTGATTGGCAGTTGTTCGGAAATTACGAACAACTGAATTTTTAACTAACTCTTTTTCTTGCAATATATTAGTGATATTTTCTTTGACGCTTGACTTAAATCCTCTGTTGTGATAAAGCCATGTTCCAGAATATGGTCAATGACTGTTTTGGGTCGTTTGGCAGTCACTGAGTGGCAGAGATCAATAAAAGCTTTTGGGAGTTCAGGCATATTCGACATGAGGTTCGGGCAGAGCGTACTGCTGCATTTTCGGCTGATGGTAATCGACCGGTTGGTGATTGAGTTTCGCTGTCAATGAGGGCGAAAGGTATAAGGATTCGAAGGTAACTTCATCACGTCCAAGTAACGTTGCCTGGCTCGAACGTCCTGCTTCAAGTTCGACTCGAGTAAGCTCAAGGAATTCAGGTAGTAATACGCCAAATATTTTCTCCCCTCTGCGCCCGTCATAGCTGACGATATAGGGGATTTCCCGTCTGTTCAGCTCAATAAGGGCAGTGATAAATTCTTCATGATCAATACCAGAAAAATAACGGGAATCACGATCCCCACATACTCCTTGGTAGGGCGGATCCATATAAACCAGATCGTTCTTTTCAGCTTTTGCCAATATCTCTCTGAAATCCAGCGAGGTGAATTCAGTCTTGTTTTTAAGCAAGCTCGAAACGCCATAAATATTTGTGCGCATGGTTTGAGGTTGGGTTCCATGACGTCGTTTGTCAGGGCTTTGATTGAACATCCCATCAGCATTATATCGAACGGAACCTTTGACGCATCTTGCCAACAAATAGAGGAAAAGACGAGGATCTTGTGTTCGGTTGAACTCTGCACGAATCCTGTAGTAGTGTTCCACGGAGTCGCCATGCTGCTCATTCCATACCTTCTCATAGAAGGATGCAGTATCAATCGGAAACTCAACAATTAAGCGCAATAATTCGGCTAATGGCTTGTTCAGATCATTGATGAGATATCCTTTTGCCAACTGACGAGCGGCAGCGGCAATAGTGATTGCGGCAGATCCAGCAAATGGCTCAATCAGGCACACCACATTTTGGGGGATATAGCGCAAAATCACGTGAGCCAAGTTGCGCTTGCTTCCTTGATATTGAATTGGATGAGGAATGCTTTTCATTATCCTGGTTGTGCTTGTTTTTCCTGAAACATTTGGACCTTCTGCTGCAATCCATTCTGGCATTTATGCTGGGTAGTTTCTTTTTTGAGATAAAACTGCCCCGTCAATCATGTCGTTAAGTTTTTTGAAATGTGCGTCCAGCATTTTTTTGCAAATTCTTGCATCTTTGCCTGCTTGATGGATTAAGAGGGCGAGATGCTTTTCATCCTCTTTACTGTCATCCTGCACTTTTGGATTATATGTGGCGTTTGTGTTCATGAGGTTCTCCTTATTCTTTTTACCCCATTACTATTAAATTGTTTGAAGATCTTTAATTGTTTTCTCGGATTTTTCAATTATGTTGGTGGCAGTCTTTATTGCATTATATATGGCATCAAAATTATCAGAAATTTTATTTTGACTGTGTGCCAAGTTATTTCTAATATCCTCAAAGGTTTCCATTTCATTTTTAAATTGACTTTTACTCAACCCGAGAAGAGATAGTAGTTCTGGAGTTTCTATAGTAATCTTCTTCTTGTCGCATAATTGGGCATTTTCTAATAATGAGCCGATGCCACGAGATTTTCTATTTTCTTCAGCCTTTGCAAGCCGTTTGTTGTTAATTTTTTTCTTCCAACCATCATCGTTATCGGAGGATATCAATCTTGTCAAATGCATTTCAGCAAGAGATATTAAACCGAATATATATATTCTTGCCGGTATTTTCTGGAAATCATATCGCGTTATTATACCAAAAATATCATTGTTTTGTAAAACAAGAAAAAATTTATTTGCTTTAAGTAGGTTGGCGACTTCATGAAGCGGAGTTGATTCTGAAATAATATCATTAAATGAAATTTCTTTAGTGTCGATATTGCCTGTGGACGATTTGGTTACAATATGGGTAATTTTGTTTTTTGTATCAAATAGTCCGGCTTGATCAAATTTATTTCCATCCAGAAATTTTATTATTTCGTCTTCATTTGTGTCACATGAAAGATTGGCGAAGTTTTCTGAAATACTGATAGCTTTTATTGAATTGAAAATATACAGCAAATCCGACAGACTGTTTCCTGTTCGAATATTTTGTGCGTTGGTTGACAATAGTATTTCCACGAGATCTATAGTTGATTATTACCTAAGTTGATCGATCCCTCGAAGATTAGCTGGAATATTAAAAGCCTTAAGTGTTTATTTTTTGTGATCGTTATGGTTTGCATTATCTGTAATGGTGCTCTTAACCCATTGAGTTGAAACTATTTTAAAATGGTAAATTGATACTTAATTATTTTAAAACTATGCGTTATAAATATTAGGAAAAGCACTTTTCCATTGCTTATCGCTCAACTTAGGTATTAAACAAACCCCGAAAAAAATCAACGGAAGCCCAGCAAATCAACGGTATTGATCTTTTTTGGTACATTCTAATTTTTCTTTTTTCTTATAAAGCCAGCTATGAGGGCTATGATTCCACCTATGATTGCCCCTGTAATCGCCTTGCCAACTACCTTGCCCCAATTAAAACTTCTTTCGGGTACAGGTAAACTATCGGACCATTTTGGTTTGTAAACCAATTCAGGTGAAGGGGTCACAGACGTCGCAATTGATCGAAAAACAGGCTCATAGGTTGAAAAGTCCTCTTTTCTGGAATACGCATTTGCGTGAATAGATCCTTTTTCAGTTAGAATCATTCCAGAAATACCAATTATTGGCCCGATGTCATGCACGTTTGCTTCCAGACGCATCCAAATCATTTTATTTTTATTATCATAGATCATTTTGCCTGCTTGAATATTTGATATGACGGTATTTAATTTTTTATTCTGATCTTCGAAATCGTCGACGCTCTTTTGCATAGAAAAACCTTGAAGTTTTTCCAATTGATTTTCGGGAATTCTGCCCAGATTATTAACTTGCATGAGAACGTATGGGAATTCGAACCAGTTTTTCTTACTATCCAACTGGAAACCACAGTCATAATGTTGTTTTTTTGCGTTAGGTCCTAAATCCGATAACATTTTTTCATATTTTTCAATAATATCGGTAGGAATTTCAATCCATCCATCGGGAATCGAAATTACATATCCATTCTTTTGAATATTCGCGCCATAAGCAACAGATGATATTGTCACCATGACAATAAAAAACAACAAAATTTCAATTCTTTTTATTTCCATGGTATTCTCCTTTTTGCTGTGTCAAACTATAAATAGATTGATCCGCATAAACTGCTAATTTCTGAAGTACTCAATAAAGCTTTGACGCAATATATATAATAAGTTGCTTTGGAATTTCCATTACTCAATGTCACAAGCTAATTTTACCCGAAAATTCTAATTACCCAATCAGGCGCACCAAAAAATAAGGACCACGCACCAACAGGGCCTGTAACTATAAAAAATAGTGGAAACAAGCCAGCCAAAAACATCTTAAAGCTACCAAGCTGAATAGCCATCTACAACCAATATAAGTCACCAAGTCCGATTAGAGGATATATTACCATCAATGATATGCCCATGACACCTGCAAACAAATCTTTAATTTTATGTATCATTATCTCTGGTTATTACACATGAAAATAATTCGAATAATCCGCCTAAACCGCAGATTTTTGAAAAGTAACCGATATAATACGCAAAATTCAGACCTTCTAAAACCTCCTCACCACCCCTCCACCACAAACCAAACCCCCGTCGCAATCATAATCACACTGGCCACGTGGTAAAACCACCTCCACATTCTCTCGCTGATACTGTTCACCACCTTTTCCACAAGAATCAGCGCTGGCGCAGTGCCGATGCCGAAGAGCATCATCATCAGGTCACCTTGGAGCCATTCCTGTAAAAGGAGTGAGGTGCTTCCATGGCAACGATAACCGGTGCCGAGCAACCCAGCCAATAGAGAAAAAAAGATGGTTTAATGATTGTTGATCGTCACCCTGTTCCAATATATTTTTCTTGAAAAGATAATCCATTGGATTATCTTAGGCTATGAATATCACTATCGTTGAAATGCCAGAATTTATCCGCAAATCGGAAAAGTTGCTCAATGCTCAGGAACATGATCTTCTGCTTTCTTTTCTTGCGACCAATCCAACGGTTGGAGTTTTGATTCAGGGTACCGGAGGGGTTCGGAAGCTGAGATGGGCGACTGGTAACAAAGGAAAAAGCGGTAGTACACGAATCATTTATTTTTATCACAATCCCGCAATCCCACTTTTTCTTTTAACGGCATTCAGTAAAAGTGATCAAGAGAATCTCACAAAAGCAGAACAGAATCAACTGGCAGGGTTGACGAAAATATTGATTGAAACATACAAGGGTAAACATGGATAACGCATTTGAGAGTATAAAAAAGAGTCTGGAAGAAGCCGTTGAATATGCACAAGGGAAAAAGGTAGAGGTCAGGGAATTTCACCCGGAACCGGTCAACGTGAAAAGTATCAGGCAAAAAACAGAGTTGACTCAGAAGGAATTTGCTGCCGCATTTGGTATTAGTGTCGCGACGTTGAGGCATTGGGAACGAGGTGACCGAAAGCCCCAAGGTTCGGCACTTGTCTTGCTCAATTTAGTCAGAAAGTCTCCTGAAACGGTATTGCATGTTTTGAATCGGTGAAGGTTGCATTCTCCACCCTTCGTGTCAGGTTTCCGAAAGTTTGATTTCAACTTGCAATACGGCTCAGTAGGGCGTTATCAAGCGCGAGCCAAAAGCGTATCGTTTTTGATAATAGGGGACGAAAAGATTATCCAGCCGCACGCCACTACTTGCAGCATGAGCAAAACGGCGGCTATCAATCATAATGCCGACGTGATCAATCCGATTACCATCAATGCTGAAAAAAACAAGGTCGCCGCGCCTCACGTTCATATCGGTTAGCAGCGTACCAAAGGCGGCAAGCTCTCCGGCAGTACGCGGCAGAATCATGCCAAACTCCTGCAGATAAAGGTACTGTACAAAGCCAGAGCAATCGAAACCGTCGGGCGTGCTTCCACCACTGCGGTAACCGGTACCGAGCAACCCATCAATCGAGAAAAACAGATGATCAAATGATTGTTGCTGAACCTTCAGCGGTAATGGTTTAATGACTGCAGCGCCACCACCATCCAGCCTGCAGGAGATGTTCGATTTTCTCTTTTTTAAGCTATATTTATCCTCATAATGATATCCCGAACCTGTCCGTACACTTTGGCAACTGCCCATACCAAAAGTGGCACATGCAACCATGCCGAGGAGTATGGTGTTTCTGGCAAGTGATCGCCAGAGAGTGGTCGGAGATATATAACGGGCTCTGTTCATACAGAAAAGATAACAGTTAACCAACGTGTTTAAAAGCTATGGCGGTCATGAAATTTGGCGGGACATCAGTAGGAACGTCCCGAGCTATGCAGCAGGCTATTTCCATTGTTGCCAGAGAAGAGAAAAAGCAGACGCCGCTTGTTGTGCTGAGCGCATGCAGCGGCATTACCAATAAACTTGTCCATATCGCCGATGCCGCCGGACGCAGTGCTCTCGATGAAGCAATGGCGCTTGCCGCTGAAGTGCGTGCATTCCACCTCAACCTTGTTGATGATCTTATCAGTGGATTGGAACTGAAAGCCGAGCTTACCGTTACCATTGAACAACTTGCCAACCGTCTGGAGCTCCTCATCAAGGGCGTTGATATTGTCGGCGAACTCACCGAGCGCTCGAAAGATATGTTCTGCTCATTCGGCGAACTGCTCTCAACAACCGTGTTTGCCGCAGCCATGAAAGAGCGTGGGCATAATGTTGCGTGGATTGATGTTCGCACCGTAATGATTACCGACGACAATTTCGGCTTTGCCCGCCCGCTTGATGAGGTGTGCGAAGCAAATGTTCGCCAGATTATTAAACCTCTGCTTGATGCAGGCACAACGGTTATTACGCAAGGCTACATCGGCGCAACAAAAGATGGCCGCACAACAACGCTTGGGCGTGGCGGTTCCGACTTTTCAGCCGCGCTGCTTGGCGCATGGCTCAACGATAACGCCATAGAGATTTGGACGGATGTTGATGGCGTCATGACCTGCGATCCACGCCTTGTACCCGACGCTCGCAGCATCAGAGTGATGACCTTTTCGGAGGCGGCTGAACTTGCCTATCTCGGCGCCAAAGTGCTGCACCCCGACACTATTGCGCCAGCCGTGCAGAAAAATATTCCCGTCTATGTGCTGAACTCCATCTGCCCCGACGCCAAAGGCACCATTATTACCAACGATCCCGAACGACTTTCGGGCATGAGTTACGAAGGTCTTGTGAAATCCATTGCTGTTAAAAAGAGCCAGTGCATCATTAACATCCGCTCAAACCGCATGATGGGCAGGCACGGCTTTATGAATCAGCTTTTCGATGTCTTTGCCCGTTACAGCGTTTCGGTGGAGATGATTTCAACCAGCGAAGTTTCGGTGTCGCTCACCGTTGACGATAAAAGTTTCAGCAACGAGCTGATTCAGGATTTAAAGCAGTTTGGCGATGTTGAGATCGAACACAACGTCGCAACCATCAGCGTTGTGGGCGATAATCTCCGCATGTCACGCGGTGTGGCTGGCAGAATTTTCAGCGCATTGAAAGATGTCAATCTCAGAATGATCTCCCAGGGTGCTTCAGAAATCAACGTCGGTTTTGTCGTCGAAGAACCTGAAGTTGCAACGGCGGTGAATAATCTCCACAAAGAGTTTTTTTGTACTCCAGAGAATCATTGCATTTTTGAAATGCCTGCCAAATAGCGCTATTGCAGAACACAAATCGTTAAAAAACGTTAAGGAACTAAGAGGTAAAACCCTATGGATTATAAAAAAGCCGGAGTCGATATCAGTGCAGGCGAAGAGTTTGTCCGCATGATTAAACCACAAGTTCGTCAAACTTTTACACCCGGCGTCATCACGGATATTGGAGCGTTCGGTGGTTTTTTTCTGCCCGATTTCTCTCAGTATAAAAAGCCGGTGATGGTCAGCAGCATCGACGGCGTTGGCACGAAGCTCAAAATTGCCATTGAACTTGGAAAATACGATACCGTGGGTTCATGCCTCGTCAACCACTGTGTGAACGATATTCTGGTCTGTGGCGCAAAACCACTCTTCTTTCTCGATTACTACGCTTGCGGAAAACTCACGCCCGATATTGCCGCATCAGTGGTGACCGGCATGGTAAATGCCTGTCGTGAAAATGGATGTGCTCTGATTGGTGGCGAAACCGCTGAAATGCCCGGACTCTATCAGGAGAGAGATTTTGACCTCGCCGGCTCGATTGTCGGCGTGGTTGATCATGAAAAAATCATCAACGGCTCATCAGTAAAAGCTGATGATGTCATGCTTGGGCTGCCATCAACCGGCTTGCACACCAACGGCTACTCGCTTGCACGCAAAGTGCTCGAAGGCAGAATGCACCACACATTTTCAGGGCTTGAAGGCACCGTTGGCGAGGCGCTGCTGAACATTCACCGTTCCTATCTCCGCGTCATTGAGCCCTTTTTCGAATTGGAGGAGCTTCACGGATTGTCGCACATTACGGGCGGCGGACTTATGGGCAACACCATGCGCATTGTGCCTGAAGGACTGAAACTTGATGTTGAGTGGAACTCATGGCCAGAACCGGTGATTTTCGATATTATCCGCAAAGAGGGGAACGTGCCTGAAGAGGATATGCGCCGAACCTTCAATCTTGGCGTTGGTCTGGTGATGATTCTCGATAAAAATGCAGTGGATAGCGTGCTTTCCCGCTTGAAATCTCAGGGTGAAAATGCGTACATTATTGGAAAAGTCTCCAGAATCTGATAATCAAAAAAGGTTATGCTGACGTTACTTGCCATTTTAGCAGTGAGCTATATTATCGGCTCCATTCCTACCAGTCTTATGGCGGGAAAAATGCTCAAAGGAATTGATATTCGGAAGTTCGGCAGTGGTAATGCCGGAGGCACCAATGCGTTCAGAGTGCTTGGATGGAAAGCAGGTTTAACGGTCACGCTGATTGATATTATCAAGGGTGTGGTTGCCGCGGTCTCTGTCGTTGCTTTTTTCCGTCATCATCCGATTGACGTTTTCCCTGATCTCAACGATGTTGCCTTGAGGCTTCTGGCTGGCATCAGCGCCGTTATCGGTCACGTTTTTACCCTTTTTGCAGGGTTTAAAGGCGGCAAGGGTGTGAGTACCGCGGCTGGTATGTTGATCGGCATTGCACCGATAAGTATGTTAATGGTTATCGGCATTTTTCTGCTGACGGTCTATATTTCACGCCATGTTTCGGTAGCATCAATGCTTGCCGCAGTAGCGTTTCCATTGATTATCGCCATTCGCAAATACATTTTTGAACTTGGTGGTGGGCTCGATTATTACATCAAACTTTTTGGATCAAAGGTGTTTTTTCACGACAGCCTCGACTATCACCTTATGATTTTTGGACTTATTGTCGCCATTGCCATTCTCTACACGCACCGCGCCAATATCAGAAGACTGATTTCAGGCACAGAAAACCGCATCACCTTCGGCAAGCATTCATGAGCTACAACAGATTCTGATGAATATTGCCGTTCTGGGAGCTGGCAGTTGGGGAACCACCCTTGCCGTATTGCTCGCTAAAAAAGGATATCAAGTTCGGCTCTGGGCACATCGCCCGGAGTTTGCGTTTATGCTCGATGCTGAACGTCAGAACTTACGCTATCTCAAAGGAATAGCTTTTCCAGAGACCTTACAGATTACCCATCATCTTCCGCTGTTGATAAGCTGGGCTGAGATTATTGTCACCGCAGTGCCGTCGCAAGCGTTGCGGGAGACCGCCGAGAGCTTCAGCGACCTCTCAATGCGAGGAAAAATCATTGTCAACGTCGCGAAAGGCATTGAAGTCGGCACAGGGAAACGAATGTCGGAAGTGCTGCTTGACGCGCTTCCTGATCTTCAAGAATCTCAGGTTGCAGCACTTTACGGACCAAGCCACGCAGAGGAGGTATCGCAAGATCAACCCACAACGGTGGTTGCTTCATCACTCTCACTCTCCACAGCGCAAAAAGTGCAGGAGGTTTTCCATACCAAGCGCTTTCGCGTGTACGTCAACACCGACATTATTGGCGTTGAAATCGCCGGTTCAGTGAAAAATATC
>CAIQSY010000241.1 GCA_903874585.1 uncultured Chlorobiaceae bacterium
AGGTCAGGACTACCGTTTTCAATTGACCGAAGGCACGATTTCCGCCGCCGACATCAAGCTTTACGACGCGCTGGGTGGACTGGTTGCAAACCCCAACGCATCACTTGGCAGTAGCACCACTTCAGTGATTCAGGGAACAGCGCTGGTTTCCGGAACCTACTACATCGCCGTTGACAGCAGTAATTATGGGAACTACACGATTAGTTTCAACACCGCTACCCTTGACACATCGCTTACGGAGTTGAGGGATGCACCGGGAACAATTGAAACGCCCTACAGTATTGCGGTCGGCGAGACCTTCCATGGCAACATGAACTACGCCGATAATGATTCTTCTACGGGTGACTGGATTGCTATCAATCTTGTAGCAGGACAAGATTATCGCATACAATTAACCGAAGGTTCTGCTTCATCAGTTTCTATGAGGTTGTATGATTCAACAGGTACATTATATGCTTATTCCAACGGTTCTTTGAATACAAGTACTACACAAGTGATACAAGGTACAGCATTAGAGTCTGGCACCTACTATATAGCAGTAAAATATGATAGCTCTTATGGCAGTTACACGGTTACATACGACACCGTATCGCTTGACGCTACACTTACAGAATTCCTTGATGCACCGGGAACCATAGCTACTCCATATAGTATTGCGGCAGGAGAAACATTCAAAGGAAACATGAATTCAGCCGATGGTAATTCCTCAACCAATGATTGGATTACAGTGAATTTTGTAGCTGGTCAAACTTATCATATACAATTAACGGAAGGCACTATTTCTTCTGCTACTGTTAAGCTTTATGACTCACAAGGTAATTTATTTAATAATGCTACAGGCTCTACAAATAGCACTGCATTTATTGATACTACAATAACTAATTCTGGTATTTACTATATAGCTGCTAATAGTTCATCAAGCTATGGTAGTTATACTATTAGTGTTACCAATACATCATCTACACTTATTGGTACAAACGGAAACGATTTATTTCTTGCCACATCAGTATTACAAAAAATGATGGGAAATGAAGGAAATGATACTGTTTCATTTATTCATTCAGATTCAAGGGTGTTGATTAATCTTGCCACAAATCAATGTAGTGGAGGATATGCTGAAGGTGATGAATTATCAAGCATAGAAAATCTGATTGGGAGTACTTACAATGATCAACTTTTTGGCGATGCAACAGACAATCTTCTGAAAGGCGGCGCCGGGAATGACACCATTGATGGCGGTACTGGCGACGACACCGCCGTTTTCAGCGGCAATTTTGCCGACTACACCAGGAGTTTTGATGGTACATCGCACACAATAACAGATACAAGAGCAAATCACGATGGAACCGATGTCGTGCGTGGAGTCGAACATTTCCAGTTCGCCGATGGCACGCTGGAGGATATTCTTCCGCCAGCACTCGATAGTTTCGCCCCCGCCGATGCCACAATGAGCGTTCCCGTCAGCAGCAACATCGTGCTCACCTTCAACGAACCCATCCAAAAAGGCACCGGCACAATAGCCATCCACAGCGGTTCAGCAACAGGCCCGGTGGTTGAAAGCTACGATACCGCCACAAGTGCAAATCTGACAATTTCAGGTGCCACGCTCACCATCAACCCCACATCAGATCTGGCGAACGGCACACACTATTTCATCACCTTCGACGCAGGATCAGTCAAGGATATTGCAGGCAACAACTACGCAGGCACCGACACTTACGACTTCACGACGGCAGCAGCAGTTCACAACCTCACCGGCAACATCACCTTCTGGAAAACCGGCGCAGCCATCAGCGACGTCACCACCACGTTATCCTTCAAGCCGATTGCTGGCACGCAGCTTGTGGAGTTTCGCGACATCCATACCAATGCTGACGGCAGCCACACAGTGGAGATATGGGCAACTTCCTCAAGCGATATCGCAAGCCTCCAACTTGAATTTATGCTCTCCACCGGCGCGGTTGCGTCATGGAACTCCGGTGATGGTTTACCCGCCGACTGGATGTCGGCAATCAACACGGCAACAGGTCAGTTCCAGCTTGCCAGTATAACGGGTGCCGCCGCTTTGTCTGCAGGAACGCTCAAATTGGGAACGCTCACCGTGAACTCTCCGACAAGTGCAGAGCATGTGGAGCTGCTGCTCAACAGCGGCACACTTGGTAACAACACGGTTGCCACAACCGGCATTGTGTTTGACAGCACTACCACCGGCAACGACGGCAGTTATCACCACCTCGATGTTCAGGATGGCCTTTATTCGTTGATGGCAGAAAGGGTTGCCGGAGCCACCGAGCACAGCGCCGTCACCGCGGCGGATGCACTTGCTGCGCTGAAAATGGCAGTCGGACTCAATCCAAATGCTACTGGTGCAGCCGTATCGCCATACCAATTCCTTGCCGCCGACATCAACCACGATGGCAAAATCCGAGCAACCGACGCGCTCAACATCCTCAAAATGGCCGTCGGGTTGGAGACAGCTCCTCACGATGAGTGGATATTTGTGCCGGAGAGTGTTGGCAGCCAAACCATGACCCGCAACACCGTTGACTGGTCAACCGCCGACATCGCCGTCACGCTCGACCACGATATCGAACTTGACCTCATAGGCATCATCAAAGGCGACGTTGACGGCAGTTGGCTTGGGTGATGGTGAATGTTGGATGGTGAATTGTGGAATTGTAGAGACAACGCATGCGTTGTCTCTACAACATGGGTAACGGGATTTTTTGCGTAGGGGTGTATCGCCATACGCCCTTTCTTGTTTTGAACACGACTCACAGGATTACATGATGGACAGGATGGTTCGTGTTACGACGGTGGCTGAGGCTCTCGAAGCCATTCTTGCACAGATAAGATTTTTCTGTTATACTACGCTTTAGCTATAAGCAAACAAATTACGTCAAGAAAACCATGAGTATCCGATCACCTCGAAAACTGATCACCTTTGACTGGGCAATGAAACGCCTGCTACGCAGCAAAGCCAACTTTGAGATACTCGAAGGCTTTTTGAGCGAGCTCTTGGGCGAAGACATTCTCATCCTTGAAATACTCGAAAGCGAAAGCAACAAAGAGAGCCGAGCCGACAAATTCAACCGTGTTGATCTCAAAGTAAAAAACAGCAAGGGCGAGATCATCATTATCGAAGTGCAGTTTGATCGGGAATTTGATTACCTGCAACGGATGCTTTATGGTATCTCCCGTGTTATCACTGAACATCAAAAAGAGGGCGAGAGCTATGCAAAACTGATAAAAGTCATCTCCGTCAATATTCTCTACTTTGATCTTGGTCACGGTACAGACTATGTTTACCACGGCACCACAAGCTTTGTGGGTATTCATGATCACGACACCTTGCAACTTGATAGCCGTCAGCAAACGCAGTATGGCAAGAGCCAGATCAGTACTCTTTATCCCGAATACTACCTGATCAAGGTCAACAATTTTAACCGCATAGCAACAACATCACTTGACGAATGGATATATTTTCTCAAGAACGAAGAGATTAAGGATGAATTCAAAGCCAAAGGGATTCAGAAAGCAAAAGAGTCCTTTTCACTACTGAGCATGTCCGACGAAGAGCTTCGTGCCTACAACCGTTACCAGGATTCCTTGCGCGACGAAGCAAGTTATGTTGAAACAAACTATTATTTCGCCAAGATGGAAGGAAAGGAGGAGGGGTTGATTGAAGGCAAGGAGGAAGGAAAACTTGAAGTTGCCGAAAGATTGGTAGCGAAGGGAATGAGTGCCGAAGAGGCCGCTGAGGTTGCAGGAATAGATGTACAGTTGCTACGCCAATAAAGAACCCCGCCGCAAGCAGCAGGGTATTTTGAAGACAAATCTATCATACTTTACGCCTCAAAAGGCGGAGAATATGACCTATAGAGATTCAAGCACCATGCAGTCGCAACATCCCTAAATCTGCCGATAAAGGTTTACCATCTCAATAGCCGTCATAGCCGCATCAAAACCCTTGTTACCCGCTTTCGTACCAGCTCGTTCAATGGCCTGCTCAAGATTTTCTGTAGTAAGCACACCAAATGCAATAGGCACCATTGTTTCAAGTGACGCCTGCGCAATACCTTTGGTTGCTTCGGCAGCAATAACGTCAAAATGGGGCGTTGAGCCACGGATAATAACGCCAAGCGTTACAATTGCATCATACTTGCCACTCAGCGCCACTTTTTTTGCTACCATCGGCAACTCAAATGCACCGGGACAACGGTAAATGGTAACATTCTCTTCAGCACCACCATGACGACGAATACAGTCAACAGCACCCTCAACAAGTTTTTGACCAATAAAATCGTTAAAGCGCGACACAACAAGCGCAAATCGCATATCCTGCGCACCAAGCCCACCTTCAATCTGCGTAATCTGCATAAAAATTATGATTTGGAGTTATTTCTGCGGATGGTAATAGCCCAGCATCCGCTCGACAAGATCAATAAGCACATGCCCGATTGAGATATGGCACTCCTGAATACGATCGGCAGAGCCTGCATGTGGAACAATAATTTCAAGATCAGCCATACCTTTCAGGAGGCCACCATCACCACCAAGCAGAGCAGATGTTTTCAGCCCCTGCGCTTTTGCGCCAGCAAGCGCATTAACCACACTTTTGCTGTTACCGCTGGTTGATAGTCCGACAAAAATATCGCCTTCACTGCCATACGCCTCAACAAGACGAGCAAAAACTGCATCATAGCCAAGGTCATTAGCGCCAGCCGTCAAAGCCGATGTGTCGGTAGAGAGTGCAATTGCAGGAAGCGCCGGACGCTCAACGCTGCTCCGATAGCGAATGGTCAGCTCCGTTGCAAGATGCTGCGCGTCGGCAGCACTGCCACCATTGCCGCAAAAAAGCACTTTGCCGCCATCCTCAAAAGTCTCTGCCATCATGCGAGCCATCGCAACAATAACAGCGCTGTTCTGACGCGCCACAGTCTCTTTAAGACGAGCACTGTACAGCATAATATCCAGCACCAGCTCCTCATACCGTGTGCGATCCGTCATTCCGCAAGCACACTTGTATTGCTTTGACATAAAAATGAGTTTAAGATTTGATTTATTACGATAACGGCACCTAAACCACCATCACCACATCATCATGACGGCAACATAGTGCCAATACCAAGAATTATTACGATAACGGCACCTAAACCACCATCACCACATCATCATGACGGCAACATAGTGCCAATACCAAGAAGATCCGCGATATTGGCGCTCGGATCAAGAACTGGCTTAATACGTGGTGATGCGCAGGTCATCAGCGTGGTAACACCTGGTCCATGTCCAGCTTCGAGGCAGTCGCTGTGAATAACAATGCCAATGGTAATGGCGCCTTTGCGGTATGCTCTGCCATAACGATTGTCGTGATCGAGCAGCGCAACAAAGTCTCCGAGACGAATCTTGTCGATACCGTACTCTTTGACGGTGTCGGCGTCGCTGGTCATAATATCATAATCTCCTTTGGCGACGTGCGCAGAACCGATGCCTGAACCCATGCAGACGGCCGGCACAATGGTGGTAACGGGTACTTCGATGACACCACCATCAAGTTCACGAATTTTCATGGCGTGAAGTAGCGTTGGATCGAGATTAAACAGAGCAATATCGGGATAATCGGCAAGCTTCAATCCTTGACCTTTTCCTCTGATAATGATGGTATCGCTGTAAAGCAGTTTCTCTTTTACATCGCGCTCAAAATCGACAATAACATGCTCTGAACCTCCATGGTGGCCAAGCACACGCCCGACAGCGCCTTTCGCCTCGCCAGTTGCAACAGTTGCTGTATTGCCTGAACAAGAAAATATTTGCAAACCCACATTAGGGTGTTCAAAAGGTTTCATAGTATCAGCGGTACAACTCACACCGGGCTCAATATGGTCGCCCTGCCAGCCAAACGCTGGATCGCCAACCTGAACGTTAAGCGTAATGCCTCCAATAGCGGGAAGAAGAAAAGGGTTACCATTATGGTCAACCTCCCAGGTGCCTCTGGTTTTTGGCTGCCCAGGTTGACATTGTAACAGAAACTCGACAAGCTTTTGTTCATTAGTCTTCAGCATAACATCATAAGAATTGTGTTGATCATCAAGGATAAATACTAAAACAACAAAAGGCGCATTGTGGTGCGCCCCTTGTTGTGGTGTTGAATCATAATTACCGTCCGCCAGTTACGCTGACAAAACGAAAATAATTAAAGAGGAGTTACATCTTCAGCCTGCAAACCTTTTGCTCCCTGAGTTACTTCCATCATTACTTTCTGACCTTCAACAAGTGTTTTACGTCCAGTACCATTGATGGCACTATGATGCACAAACACATCTTTTCCGCCTTTCTGTTCGATGAAGCCGTAACCTTTCTCTTCGTTGAACCACTTAACGGTTCCCTCAACCTGAGTACCCATATCTACCTCTTTTTTATTTTTGCCAGTTAAACTTGGCGTTACAATGAGCAAACTCCGACATGAAGCGCTCAAAAACGAATCAATTTTTCGTAGGAGTAATTTACTTACTTTATGCTAATTCAAAAAGGAAGTTCTTTGCTTTATGCCACTTTTTTTTGTTTGGCAAAAAAGAGCAGAAAACAGCCATAAAAGCAAATAACTCTTTATAAAAAAACAAACTATCTTATAGCCCAGAATTTAATCTTTCTGTCATCACTTCCACTGACAATCATTTTACCATCAGGAGAAACATCAACTGACTGCACTTCGAGCACGTGTCCACGATAGAGATGCAGTTCTTTGCCTGAAGCGATATCCCACAACCGGACAGTTTCGTCGTTCGCAGCGCTCACAACTTTTGAGCCATCTGGTGTAAAACAGACACTGCGGACAGCGTCACCGTGGCCTTCAAAGACTTTGACAATCTCGCCAGTTGAAGCATCAAGAATTTTAACCTGAGCGTCACGACCACAAAAAGCAATCAGCTTATCGTCAGGGCTGAATACCAGCGCATGCGACAACCTGTCGTTAGTTTTAAAGTTCGCAATATTTTTGCCCGTTGCAACATCCCATATTTTCACAACCGTCTCTTCACCGCAACTTGCGATTCTTTTGCCGTCATGGCTGTAAGCAAGGCACTCGATATACGATTTATGACCGAGAAACTGCGAAAGCTCCTTTCCTGTCTCAACATCCCACAGGCGGATTGTGGTATCGCGCGAACAGCTTGCTACAACTTTACAGTCAGGGCTGAAGGCAACCATACGCACTGCGGTATCGTGCCCTTTGCAAACGTGCAGGCATTTACCTGTCGCTGCATCCCATATTCTTACGGTGCTGTCGGTGCTGCCGCTGGCAAGTCGTTTGCCATCGCGACTGTAATCGATGCACTCCACCCAAGTTTCATGACCTTTCATGGTGAACAGGCTTTTTCCAGACTCCACATCCCACAGCATGACGGTTTCATCAAAACTGCCACTGACAAGCTTTTTACCATCAGTGCTGAATTTTACCCCAAGCACTCGGTCAAGGTGCCCTTCCATTGTCTTAATAAGATTGGCATCTTCAACAACTTTGGGAAGTGTGAGTTCTACTTCCTTTTTCCCGAATATTTTTGATAAGAAACCCATACGGCTTGCTCTGATTTGAATTGTGATATTGTGATACTCACTGAAACATTATTGCCCGCAAAAGAGTGTTCTTTTGTCAATAATTGGGCGTTAACTGCCAATTTAAAAAAAATTATTGCCTTCCCCGAATTCTCACTGTTATCAGGAAAAATTGTAGCTCCGGCCTTTCCATTGCGAGCCTTTGCCAAATTTGATACTGTAAAATGAGTTGCAGGCAATAGCAAGCAGCACCATCTCGGAAAAGAGATGCAACAGCACAACAGGAAGCGGCTGACGGAACGCAAAAGCAATAATGAACCGTGTGACAAGCGCAACCGCAATCTGCGCAAGCGGAAGCCAGAAATGCGACATGTTCAGCTCAGCAACCATCAGCGCATGAAAGAAAAACGCATAAGGCGCAATATACAAGAGCATCGTCATGACAATCATCGCAAAAAGAGCGACGGTGTTGTAACCAAGACCAGCAAAGAGGTTTTTTGAAAACCCATCCCAAACCTCCCTGCGATTGCGATACATTCGGCAACTGACCGTATCGGTACCGTTATAAGCGACAACAATGCCACCAGCTTTTTTTACCGCCATGCAGAGCCAGACATCCTCAACAATATTGCCTTTGACGGCTGCATGACCATTGATGCGCTCATACATTGCTTTGCGAAACAGAATAAACTGACCGTTAGCAAAACTGAATGCCGGATTTCTACTTGTCCGCACAAGTCGGAGCGGCAAATAGCACATCAAAATAAAATAGACCATCGGCACGACAAGCTTTTCCAAAAACGAACCAAGCTCCTGATACGGTGTCATGGAGAGCATATCGGCATCAGAAGCTTGCAGTGCGCCAACCGCACGACGGAGGGAATCCGGCTCGTGCATGGTGTCCGCATCGGTAAAGAGCAGCAGCTCGCCTTTTGCCTGACACCCGAGCTGATGACATGCCCACGTTTTTCCGTGCCATCCATCGGGAAGTGATTCTCCGGTGAGAATGCGCAAACGACCACCCGACTCACGGGCAAGAGCGTGCAACAACTCTGGCGTTGCGTCGGTTGAACCATCGTCCAGAACAAGCAGCTCAAATGCTCCATAATCCTGCCGCAACAGTGAGCGCACGCATCGTTCGATGTTCAACGCTTCATTGCGTGCCGGAACAAGCACCGAAACAAATGTACCAGTGTCAGACGAATGTTCTGGCATAGTGGGCAGGTCAATCAAGTTTCTCAGCACAATTCCCAAGAAAACCAGCAATAACAACAACACCAGTATCTGATAAAGAAGTAACATAACAGCGATAAAAAAGGCTACCCTTGCGGGCAGCCTGTGGTTCATGAGTATGGCAAACTCATTCAGTCGATCAGTTTGTTGATGTTGTACTCAAAAATACCTTCAGCACCAGCTCTTTTCAGCTCCGGAATCAATTTGCGTACAATTTTTTCGGTCACAATCACCTCAAGCGCCACCCATTGCTCTCCGGCAAGACTCGATATAGTCGGCTGACGCAATGCGGGAATAATAGCCATAATCTTGTCAATAGAAGATTTCGGTGCGTTCATCTTAAGACCAACTTTGCCCTGCGCATTAATCGCCCCAAGTAACAGCATGGCCATATTCTCAATCTTTTCACGTTTCCACGGGTCATTCCATGAATCTTTATTGGCAATCAGCTTTGTGTTGGATTCCAGAATGGTATCAATAATCCGCAGCTTGTTGGCCTTGAGCGATGAACCAGTCTCAGTCACCTCCACAATGGCATCAGCAAGATCGGGCGGTTTGACCTCCGTAGCGCCCCAACTGAATTCCACCGAAGCGTTGACGCCGTTTTTAGCAAGATATTTCTTTGTGATATTAACTACTTCGGTTGCAATATGCTTGCCTTCAAGCTCTTTAACTGATTTTATAGGAGAGCTTTCGGGCACGCACAACACCCAGCGCACTGGCCTCATGGAGGCTTTTGAATAAACAAGATCGGCAACCTCAACCACATCGGCATCTGTTTCAATAATCCAGTCCTTGCCAGTCAGCCCTACATCAAAAGCACCAAGCTCAACATAATGAGCCATCTCCTGCGCACGAATAAGAATAGCTTCCAATTCATCATCATCTATCGAAGGAAAATAGGAACGACTCTGAACCGAAAAATGAAATCCTGCTTGACCAAAAAGATCAATCGTCGAATCCTGCAGACTTCCTTTCGGTAATCCAAGTTTCAACAGCTTGTTTACATTATCCATAACAACAACTTAAAATTAAGGTTACACTTCCTTGAGCTGAACAATACCATTATGAAAAACGCCATAAGGCGAGCTGCCATCAATCCATGTTCCAAGATTCACATACGTGCTTGAACCATTGGAAAGCGGCACAATGCCCTTGACATGGTTATGACCGCATACAAAATAATCGAAATCTTTCTCGGCTGCCAACTTTTCCGCAAAATCCAAGAGACGATTTGTCTCCACCGCAATATTGACTGGTTTATGCGTCCGACTCAATTGCGAGAGCCCTTTCATCAATCCAATTGCCAGATCGGGCTGAACGTTAAGGAGAGAGAGATTAAAACGGTGTCTGATAACACGCGAAAAAATCTTGTAACCGAGGTCACCGCTGCCCAAACCGTCACCGTGAGCAATGATTAATTTACACTCTTCCAGAAGAAGCTCATGCACTCCATAAAGTGTTTTGATGCCCAACTCATCATCAAAGTACCGACCAAGATGAAAATCATGGTTTCCTGCACTATAAAAGACATTAATATTGTGGCGCACAAGATCGGAAAGGAGACAAAAAAATCGGGTAAAGCCTTTTGGAATGAGGTGGCGAAACTCCAGCCAGTAATCAAGAATGTCACCAAGCATATAAAGAGAACTGCCTTCCGCCTTGATGATGGCAAACAATCGTTCAATGTTGTCAAGCTTCTGCCGCTCGCTCTGTTCATCCTGAAGACCTAAATGAATGTCGCTGATAAAGTAAATACCCGACATATCACAACACCCATGACGCAGTAATAACCGCGAGAGGAATGGTCAGGTTATCAACCTCTTTGGGACTCACACCTTCTGCAATTGTTGCAATCAACGCAATCAGAAGAATTTTGACCACATGAAACGATTCCGGAATAATCAGATGGGTAAAAAAGAGCCCAGCAGCAACACTGCCAACAAGAAATGCAAGACTCCCCTCAACACTTTTATCACTGAGCACATAATATTTGTGCTTACCATAGCGCGTGCCAATAATGGGCGCCAAACCATCTCCCCAACCAAGAATTGCCATCGCCAGAACTCCTGCCGGCTGTTTGTAATAGATTGTGCCACAAATCATGGCAACAATCACAAAATAGAGCGTTCCTTTCAGCAATTCACGCTTGTTGCCGGTGCGAGTCATGGTTTTCACTGCTTGATCATCATCGGCAGCAAAGAGACCTTTTTGAATCAGCAGAACCATCCAGACTGCAAACACTGCGATATTCAGGTACTGCGACCAGTGACCAGTGATAAA
>CAIQSY010000242.1 GCA_903874585.1 uncultured Chlorobiaceae bacterium
CAACAGCAAAAAGCTTGATCTCAATCTCAACGTTGTTGCCCTGCAAGGGTGGCAGCGCTCAATGCTTTTCCCTGAAACCGGACTCCCGTGGATTCCGCCTTCTCCGAATATGCCAACCTTTGCGACCGCTGAAGTTTATCCCGGCATGTGCCTTTTTGAAGGTCTTAACGTCTCTGAAGGACGAGGTACAACAACGCCATTTCAGCTTTCCGGCGCACCATTTATCCAGCCCTATGAATTTGCTGAACGCTGTGCATCGTACCAGCTCGAAGGTGTTCATTTCCGGCCGGTCTGGTTCAAACCAACCTTTCACAAGTTTGCGGGTGAAGTTATCGGCGGCATCTGGCAGCAGGTGAGTGGCCATGCTCGTTATCGCTCATTTGCTACGGCGGTTGCAATGACTGCGGCGCTGTATGAACTTTATGCTGATAACGTGCATTTTTTGCGCGGTGTCTATGAATTTAACAACACCATTCCAGCCTTCGATCTGCTTGCTGGTAACAGCGATATCCGCGTTGCCATTCAAAATGGCGCCGATGTTGCAACACTTCTTGCGTCGTGGCAGCAGGATGAGCACGATTTTTCAGCGATCAAGCCAGAATTCCATCTTTACAAGTAATCAAATTTCATCTCCATGCAGCCCATTGATCTTGCCATCATCATTCTCTTTCTGGTTGGGAATACGCTTTTTGGACTTTGGCATGGAAAGAGCAACAAAAGCAGTAAAGATTATTTCCTTGGAAATCACAATCTGCCTTGGATAGCGTCCATGCTTTCAATTGTTGCCTCCGAAACGTCAGTCCTCACCTTTGTCAGCGTGCCGGGTCTTGCCTACCGAGGCGACTGGAGCTTTCTGCAGCTTGCGATGGGCTACATAATTGGCAGAATTCTGGTGAGTGCCATTCTGCTTCCGATGTATTTCAAACATGGTGTCAGCTCAATTTATGAGATTATCGGGCTCCGGTTCGGGCAAGGAATGCAGAAAGTTGCGGCTGTAGTGTTTCTTGTCACCCGAACACTTGGCGATGCCATTCGGTTTCTTGCGGCTGGCGTTGTGGTGCAGGTGGTTACCGGATGGTCGCTTCCACTTTCGGTGATGATTATCGGAGCAGTCACCCTTGTCTATACGCTGTCAGGAGGAATCAAGGCAGTTGTCTGGCTCGAAAGTTTTCAGTTCAGCCTTTACCTGCTTGGTGGCGTACTCTCCGTTGTGTTTCTCCTGAACAGCATAGATCAGAACATTCCAGCGCTGTTGAACACGCTTGTCAACTCTGGTAAACTTAACATCATCAATACTGATCCTCATATTTTAACTAATCCACTCACCTTTTTCAGCGCATTTATCGGTGGCATTCTGCTCTCACTTTCGTCACACGGCGTTGACTATATGATGGTGCAGCGGGTGCTTGGCTGCAAGGATCTCAGTTCGGCAAGAAAAGCAATGATTGGCAGCGGGTTTTTCGTCTTTTTCCAATTTTCAGTCTTTCTGCTTGCAGGCACTCTTATTTCTGTGTTCATGCACAACGCACCGATGGAAAAAGATCGAGAGTTCGCCTTCTTCATTGTGCATCATTTGCCGGTCGGCCTGAAAGGATTGCTCATTGCAGGCGTCTTATCAGCCGCCATGTCAACCCACAGTTCAGCGATAAACTCTCTTGCCTCATCCACGGTCAACGATATTCTTGGTGGCAAATCTTCACTTGGAATGTCGCGTTGGATCAGCTTTGCATGGGCTATTGTGCTGATCATCATTGCACTCATGTTTGATGCTGGCAATAAGGCGATTGTGATGGTTGGTCTTGAGATCGCCTCGTTCACCTACGGTGGTTTGCTGGGGCTTTTTCTGCTCTCTAAAACCAAGCGCAATTTCCATACAGCAAGTCTTGCCATAGGTCTTGTGGCAAGCATGGCGATTGTTTTTGTTCTCAAACATTATGGACTTGCGTGGAGCTGGTTTATCCTCATCTCCGTAACGCTCAACATCATCGTTGCTTATGGTGTTGATGTGATGATCAAGGCGGTCAATCCTGAAACTGACCGCCAGAATCCATAAAGCACGCTATCCCTTTGGGATGAGATCGTAGTATTTGGCAAGATCCGTTTGTGGCTCTTCACCATCACTGACCACCTCAAAGGTCTTGTTTTTCGCCTTCTCCAGCCAGAGCGAAAGCACCA
>CAIQSY010000243.1 GCA_903874585.1 uncultured Chlorobiaceae bacterium
CACAATACCCGTTTTGTTTGGTGAAGGAATGGCATTTTTCAAACGAAATTTATTACATACTCAACAAGGTCAGAATTTTAATTCGCAAGGCATTCTTGAAATTTCAGAGATAGCGTTACAGGAGTTGTTGGAAAATGCGCTTATTCATAGAGATTATATCAAAAATTCGCCAATCAGACTGATGATTTTCGATGACAGAATTGAAATTATAAGTCCTGGCAGTTTGCCTAATAGCTTGGTTGTTGAGGAGCTTCGTTATGGTAACCCTGTAGTGCGAAACAATTTAATGGTAAGTTATGCACTACACACATTGCCATACAGAGGATTAGGTTCTGGTTTAAAAAGAGCATACGAACATCAACCAAATATCGAACTTATCAACGATGTTGAAGGCGAGCAATTCAAAGTTATCATTCCAAGACCAGAAAAGAAATGAACCATACGGACAACATCGTGTATGGTGTGCAGTGAGACGCGATGATGTACCCTGACTTTTTTAAGCAATGGGTATCAGACTCGGTGGTAATTTTTTTATCTTCATTGATTTAGCTGAACAAAACAGTATGCAGGCATGAAGCGCTCCCCTCTGGTCATTTTACTCTTGACGGTTTTACTCGATCTGATCGGTTTTGGCATTGTGCTTCCATTGCTGCCAACCTACGCCAAGGCACTTGGCGCAAATCCCTTCATGATCGGGCTTATTGCTGCGATTTTTTCGATTATGCAGTTCATCTTCTCCCCGATATGGGGTAAGTTGAGCGACAATATCGGGCGTCGTCCGGTAATGCTTATCAGCATTTTTCTTACCGCACTCTCCTATGTTATGCTGGCGCAAGCCACCACCATTCCACTGCTTATTTTTGCCCGCGGGCTTTCGGGCATGGGTTCAGCAAATATTGCGGCAGCACAGGCGTACATTACCGATGTTACCGACAGCAAAAGCCGCTCTGGCGCAATGGGGATGATTGGTGCAGCATTTGGCATCGGTTTTATTATTGGTCCGGTGGTTGGCGGCGTGTTGAAGCACAATTATGGTATTGAGATGGTCGGCTATGTGGCGGCATCGCTTATTTTGATTGACTTTGTGCTCGCTATTTTCTTATTGCCTGAATCGAACAAAAATGCGCAGAAAATCTCTTTTGCATTTCTAAAAAGGTCGCCGGATAATGGCGAACCAAAACAACCACTGCTCACCTCTCTTGCGCAAAAAACACAAGCATATAGCGAAAGCGTCAGGCTGGTGTTCAGCTCTCGTCCATTAGCGCTGCTGATGATTGTCAACTTCATCTACACTATCGCCATTGTAAACATGCAGCTCGCCTCCATTCTGCTCTGGAAGGAGTATTTCGGCGCTACCGATCAGCAGATTGGTTACATTTTTGCGTATGTCGGTGTCTGGTCAGTTGTTGTGCAAGGCGGACTTATCGGCAAACTCATCAAGAAATTTGGGGAGCACAACCTCTTTCTCTGGGGTCATGTTTTCACGTTTATTGGTGTCTTTTTTGTGCCGTTCGCTCCGCAAAATTCGCTCTTTTCCATCGGGCTCGTTATTCTCTTCTTTTTTGCTATCGGCACCAGTCTTGTGGCACCGATCAACCTCTCCATGATATCGCTTTACAGCTATAAGCAGAAGCAGGGTCAGATTATGGGCTTATCACAATCGGTGAACTCATTTGCCCGCATCATGGGACCATTCAGTGGCAGTATTCTTTACGGTATGAATTTTCATGCCCCCTATATTGTTGCTGGAGCGTTGACAGTCGTGGGGGCAATTATCGCCCTGAAGCTCTTTAAATACAATATTGATGCGCTTGATCAGCCAAAAGCTGATGCCGCCTGAACAACCATTGCACACCACGTTTGCTATGACGCTATCATCACTACCCGCCATACCATCACTCCTTTACCGGATAGGCGATCTTGCCGACAAAAGCGGGATAGAGTGTTATCTTGTTGGTGGTTACGTGCGCGATATGCTTATGCAGCGCCCTTGCAGCGATATTGATATTATGGTGATAGGTGAACCCGTGGCTTTTGCAAAAACGGTGCATGATGAGCTGCACGGCAGGAATTTTGTTTTGTTTGAACGATTCCGCACCGCTCAGCTTGAACTCTCTGATGCTGTTCATGGCAGTTTCAAGGTTGAACTTGTCGGCGCCCGCAAAGAGTCGTATAACAACGATTCGCGCAAACCGGTAACACTTATTGGAACGCTCGATGACGATCTTTCGCGGCGCGATTTTACCATCAACGCACTGGCTCTCAGCCTCAATCGTGAGAGGCGCAACCAGATCATCGACCATTTTCATGGAGTTGACGATATCAATGCTGGCATTCTGAGAACACCGCTCGATCCAGAAAAGACCTTTTCCGACGACCCGCTCCGCATGATGCGCACCGCACGATTTGCAGCACAACTCAACTTTAAGCCACTGCCTGAAGTGGTTGATGCGATGACGTCGATGTGCGAACGCATCAAGATTGTGTCAATGGAGAGGGTCAGTCAAGAGTTCCTCAAAATCATGCTCTCTCCTCGCCCGTCAATCGGTCTTGCGATTCTCTATGAAACAGGGTTACTGAAAGAGTTGATGCCGGAAGTTGCCGCAATGGCTGGCATTGAACAGGTTGATGGTATGGGGCACAAAGATACGCTCTTCCATACGTTTAAAGTTGTTGACAATGTTGCTGCAACATCAGGTAATCTCTGGTTGCGCATTGCCGCCTTACTGCACGATATTGCCAAACCAGCCACAAAACGTTTCGCAAAAAGCACTGGCTGGACATTTCATGGTCACGATGCCGTCGGCATAAAATTTGTCTCAAAAATTTTCAGATACATGCGCTGGCCGCACGATCCGCTCGACTATGTCCAGAAAATGGTACGCCTGCACCACCGACCCATTCCGCTCTCAAAGGATGAAATCAGCGACTCAGCCGTCCGGCGTCTCATGTTTGATGCTGGGGAGGATCTACAGGATTTGATGACCCTTTGCAAGGCAGACGTGACCAGCAAAAATCCGAAAAAAGTGCAGCAGATTATGAAGAACTTCACACTGGTGGAGGCAAAAATTGCAGAGGTTGGTGAAAAAGATCAGCTTGCCAAATGGCGTCCGCCCATCAGTGGTGAGGATATTATGCTGACGCTTGGACTACCCGAAGGCAAAACTGTGGGTATGATCAAAAAACGAATGGAAAATGCCGTGATCGACGGGCTCATTGCCTACGATCGCGATGTGGCGCTTGATTATATTCGGCAGCTTTACCGGGAAATGATGGATGATTTTGGATGTTGAATTTTGGATTTTGGATGATGAATGGCTGGCGGTAAAGTATGTTGGTGGATTTATTTTTCTGGATTTATTTTTCTTTAACAATGTTTTGATAATAATTTAAACTCAATCAGCACGTGATAACACGTTACTCCCCAAAAGATATCTCGGCAATCTGGGCCGATGAAGCGAAATTCGAGCGCTGGCTCCAGCTTGAAATTGCCGCCGTAGAGGCACGCATGGAGGCAGGAATTGTGCCTGCCGAGGCGTTTGCTGTCATCAAGGAGAAGGCAACCTTTAACGTTGCTGAAATTCTTGAAATTGAGAAGGAGACGAAGCACGACGTCATTGCTTTTTTGACGAATGTTGCCAATAACGTAGGGCCAGAATCGCGTTACATTCACGAAGGACTCACCTCCTCGGATGTTGGCGATACGTCACTGGCGATGCAAATGCGCGATGCCGGTAAAATTCTTGTCGCCGATATTGAGCGCTTGATTGAAGTGCTTGGAAAACGGGCTGTGGAGTTCAAATATACGCTTGAAATGGGCAGAACCCACGGTATTCACGCTGAACCAACTACCTTTGGCCTGAAGCTGCTCCTGTGGCATCAAGAGATGCTGCGCAACCTCGATCGGATGAAGAGAGCAGTTGCCAATATCTCGGTCGGTAAAATCTCCGGTGCAGTCGGCACTTATCAACATCTTTCACCTGATATTGAAGCGGCGGTCTGCCAGAAACTTGGCCTGACACCATCATCCATTTCAACGCAGATTCTCCAGCGCGACCGGCACGCGGAATATGCCACAACGCTCGCGATTGTCGCCTCATCCATCGAGAAGTTCTCCGTTGAACTGCGCCACCTGCAACGCACCGAAGTTCGTGAAGCTGAAGAGTTTTTCAGCAAAGGGCAGAAAGGCAGCTCCGCCATGCCGCACAAGCGCAACCCCATCACCTTCGAGCGCCTCACTGGTCTTGCCCGCGTCGTCCGTTCCAACTCTATCGCAGCAATGGAAAATGTGGCGCTCTGGCATGAGCGCGATATCTCCCACTCATCGGTTGAGCGCGTCATCATGCCCGATTCCACAATAGCCCTCTGCTACATGCTGCGCACCTTCAGCGATGCCGTCGATACGCTGCTTGTCTATCCAGAGCGAATGGAAGAGAACTTCAACTCCTCTTATGGCTTAACAACATCGCAAACCGTCCTGCTCGCCCTTACAGCAAAAGGGCTGACTCGCGAAATTGCCTACAAAATTGTGCAGCGCAACGCTATGGAGAG
>CAIQSY010000244.1 GCA_903874585.1 uncultured Chlorobiaceae bacterium
CGTGAAGCAGTCGCTCAAGGCAGTGCTGCATCACCAGAATATCGCGTCTGCCACCCTGACGGCTCGGTGCGCTGGCTCATATCACGCGGTATGCCGCTGCACGATGACGATGGCCAGTTGATTCGTTATATCGGCACAATTATTGACATTACAGATCGCAAAGCAACAGAACTCGCGCTCAGCGAAAGCAAGGCGCAACTCAGCCAGGCATTGGAAGCTGCTCGCGCCGGAATATGGGAGTGGAACCTCGACACCAATGAAAATATCTGGTCAGACGAAATATGGGTGTTATACGGACTTGAACAACGTGGTGAAAAGCCCTCTTTCCAGCTCTGGATCACAGCCATTCATCCTGACGATCGGGCAATGGCTATCCAGACGGTTACTGCAGCCGCAAAAAGCGACGCTGAATTAAATGTTGAATATCGTGTTTGCCACCCTGACGGCACCATTCACTGGCTCATGTCGCGCGGTAAACCCTTAATGGATGACCACGGCAAAACCTTCTCATATATTGGCACAGCAATTGATATTACCGAACGAAAACAGACTGAACTCGAACTCAGCGCAAGTAAAACCAGATTTACTTTTGCGCTGGAAGCCACCAATGCCGGTGTGTGGGAGTGGGATGTCATAGCCGACAAAGTCACCTGGTCAGATCAGATATGGAAATTATACGGCTTGGAATTGAATTGTATGCCGACTTCCCACAAACTCTGCGCAAGCACCGTACATCGTGATGACTGGGATATAACCTTCCAGAAAATTATGGCGGCCGTCAACAATGGCGGCGAAGTCAATGTCGAATATCGCGTCTGTCATCCAGACGATTCTATTCACTGGCTCATCTGTCGCGGCAAACCCCTGCGCGATGCAAATGGAGAGATATCCTGTTACATCGGTACCGTTATGGATATTACCGAGCGCAAGAAAACGGAGATATTACTCAAAGAGAGTGAACTCAAATTCAGAAGTATTTTTGATTACTCCCCTATTGCCATTGGTAGTGGTATTGGTATTGGTATTGGTATTGGTATTGGTATTGGTATTGAAAATATTCAAGACGCTCAATTATTCAATGTTAATGATTCTTGGCTGAAGCTCTTTGGATATACCAGAGCAGAAATTATGGAACAACATATATCTGATATTGAGCTCTATGTGGACATTGAGGAGCGTGAAAAAATAATACATGGACTCGCTGAGCATGGCAGAATCATCAATAAACCACTGAAATTACGCAAGAGAACTGGTGAAAGTATCAGCGTGCTCTATTCCGCAAAGTCAATCACGCTCGACAATAAACCGCATCTGCTTGTGATGATGACCGACATCACACTCCAGGAGTTACAACAACAGAGCATCAACCAACTTGAAATAGCAGTTGCCGACAGAACACAGCAACTCCGGCAGGAACTTGAGCGGCTGCATCGCTTTTTGCGCATGATTTCCCATGAATATCGCACACCGCTTGCCATTATTCGGGGCAACCTTGACCTTATCGAACTCAAGAATAAAGCTGGTAACTATCTGAATAAAAAAGAAATAAACAAAATACAACGTGCAATTGACCGTCTTGTTGAAGTCATGGACGTCTCTATTCAGGAGAGCCGCATCTTTGAATCGCGAGAACAAAATGAACTGATGTATTTCAAAATCGCTCCAGTTATTGCATCACAGATAGAGGCATTTCACGCATTATGGCCAGAACATGTGCTGACGTATTCTGAACATCTGGATAATTGTAAAATTTTCGGTGATGCGCCACAATTGAAATTGGCACTTTTCAACATTCTTGATAATGCGCGAAAATATGCTTCACCCAACTCGCCAATAGAGGTCGAATGCTCTACCGAAAATGACGAAGTACTTATAAAAGTACGCAATCAAGGCAAAAGCATAACACATGATGAGGGCGAGAAATATTTTGAAAAATACTTGCGCGGCAACAATACAGGGAACACCGCCGGTGCAGGACTCGGGTTGTGGCTGGTCAGAAATATCGTCAACCGGCATAATGGTCGCGTCGCACTTGAAGGCATTCCATCTGGCGTTGAAGCCACGGTTCGTCTGCCTCTGGCTGCAAAAGCAAGTTGAACACCATGGGTTACAGCACCAATATCAGCAACAAAGTTGGCAGCGGATGTGATTTGTCGTATAATCATGCAAAATACTATGATGAGACAAACCTCCCTGGTTTATGGATAACAAAAAAATTCTGATTGTTGAAGATGATGCTGATTTCCTTGAAGGCATGGTGGAATATCTTGCTTTAAGTGGGTTTGATGTAACCGGAACAAAATCAGCATTAGAGTGCTATTACAGCATTTCACTCCACCAATACCACTTAGTCATTCTCGATATTGGGCTGCCCGATCAGAACGGCATTGTGTTAGCCGATTATATTCGCAGTAACACTGATATGCGCATTATCATGCTCACGGCGCAATCATCACTGGAGAGTAAAATCGCCGCCTACCAAGCTGGAGCTGATATTTATCTCGTAAAACCAATAGACTTCTCTGAATTATCGGCATCAATCAACAGCCTGCTTGGGCGTCTTGATGCACACCCGCATAAATTGCAGGAGCCAAAATCGCTCATCAAAAACAAGGAAGTTGAACCTGTTAAAGCGCAGGAAGTAGCGCAATGGATACTTTCCCGCAATGATTGGACGCTGTGTACGCCCGATAATGAAGCGATTCAACTAACGTCAAAGGAGTTTAATTTAATTGAAAAACTTGCGTTAAGCCCAAAAGAAATTGTGGATCGGTCGGAGCTGTTGAAAAATTTGGAGTATGAAAATGATGAATTCGGCAACAGCGCTCTTGATGCGTTAATTCATCGCTTACGCCATAAAAAAGGCGAATTCAGCAGCAAAATTCCCATTAAAACCGCTCATGGCGCTGGCTACTGTTTTTCATCGCCGATTATCATCGCGTAAGCCAAAACTTATCCCGAGCGGCTCTTCATGCGTGATGCAGTGAATTGACCCAAGCCCCCAGACAAGGTTGGTGCAGTCGATGCCGACAACCTTGCGATCAGGGAAAAATTCCTGCAAAATCTGAAGAGCTTTTTCGTCTTGCGCACAACGATACGTTGGTACAAGCACGACGGTGTTGGCGATATAGAAATTGGCGTAGCTTGCCGGCAGACGAAAGTCACCGTGAACAACGGGATCGGGCATGGGCAATGCAACAATGTTCAGTGGCTTGCCTTCAAGATCGGTAAACTGTTTGAGCCGCTCGTAGTTCTCCTGCAACGCAGCATAATTGTCATCATCAACGTGCTCTTCCAAAGCAGTCACAACGGTGTTTTCGTTCACAAAACGAGCCATATCGTCAACATGGCCATCGGTGTCGTCACCAACAATGCCGTCGCCCAGCCAGAGCACTTTTTTGATGCCAAGATATCGCCCAAGCTCCTGCTCAATCTGCTCGCGACTCATGGACGGATTACGATTGGGATTTAACAGACATGCCTCGCTCGTGAGCAGCAGCCCATTTCCGTTAACATCAATCGAACCACCCTCAAGCACCCTGCCCGGCGCAACCATGGGCAACGGCTGTAATGCGGCAATCGTTGCCGGAACGGCATTATCTTCCTGAAAGGCAGGATACTTTCCACCCCACGCATTATAATCCCAGTTCACGATAATTTTTTCGCTCTTCCCCTCACTTTGGCGGAACACGAAATTTGGTCCATGATCGCGGCACCAGGCATCGTTGGTTGGAATTTTATGCAGAAAAATGCGCTCTCGACGCAACTCTGGGTGGCGCGAGTTGGCAAACAATGCGCAGACTTCACGTTCCATCGTTTCATCGAGCAC
>CAIQSY010000245.1 GCA_903874585.1 uncultured Chlorobiaceae bacterium
TCCGAAAAACGCTCTTTCAGCATCTCTTCGGCAAGCGGATCTTCGAGATATTTCTGGAGCGCTCTTTTCAGTGGACGAGCGCCGTATTTCTGGTCGTACCCTTTATTGACGAGAAACTCTTTGGCGTTTTCATCAAGCTGAATTTGAATGCCTAAATCATTCAAGCGCTTGAAAAGCTTACCGGCAGTTATATCAATAATCTTGAAGATGTGCTGCTTTTCGAGCTGATGGAAGACAACAATATCGTCAATACGGTTCAGGAATTCCGGATTGAAAACCCGTTTAAGAGCATCTTCAATGGTTGATTTCATTGCTTTGTAATTGCCAACGGCATCATCAACGGGAGTAAAACCCATGCCTGAACCAGCGCCGAAATTCTTGATATCTTTTGCGCCAATGTTGGAGGTCATGATGATAATGGTGTTGCGGAAATCAACCTTTCTACCCATGCCGTCGGTCAGCACACCTTCGTCGAGCACTTGAAGCAGAATGTTGAAAACGTCGGGATGCGCTTTTTCAATTTCGTCAATCAGCACCACGGAGTATGGCTTGCGGCGAACCTTTTCAGTCAACTGACCGCCCTCTTCGTAACCGACGTAGCCTGGAGGCGCCCCAACAAGGCGACTGACGGAGAACTTCTCCATGTACTCGCTCATATCAGCGCGAATCAGCGCATCTTCGGTGTCGAACATGTAGCGCGTGAGCGCTTTGGCTAACTCGGTTTTGCCGACTCCGGTTGGTCCGAGAAAAATGAAGGAGCCAATCGGGCGTGAGGGATCTTTCAAGCCAGCACGAGTACGCTGAATCGCTTTGGTAATCTTTTTGACCGCTTCGTCCTGACCAATCACCTCTTTCGAGATATCCTCTGCCATGGTGAGGAGACGCTTCGATTCCGACTGTGCAACACGCGCAACAGGAATGCCGGTCATCATGGCAATCACCGAGGTAATATCAACTTCTCCAACAGCATACACGCTTTCGGCAGAGCGCTCTTCCCACTCCTGCTTTGCCTGTTCAAGCGCATCAAGCATACCTTTTTCGCGGTCACGCAAGCGGGCGGCCTCTTCAAAATTCTGTAATTTCACCACTTGATTCTTCTCCACCTTCACCTCTTCGATGGATTTTTCAAGTGCAAGAATCTCTTCAGGCACATGAATATTGCTCAAATGAACACGCGCGCCAGCCTCGTCCATCACGTCAATTGCCTTATCGGGCAAAAAGCGGTCGGCAATGTAACGGTCGGAGAGCTTCACCGCTTTTTCGATAGCATCTTCCGAGTAGGTGACATGGTGATGCACTTCGTACTTCGACTTGATGTTGTTGAGAATCTGGATGGTCTCATCAACTGAGGTTGGTTCCACCATGATTTTCTGAAAACGGCGATCAAGCGCACCATCTTTTTCGATAAACTGACGATACTCGTCAAGCGTTGTTGCGCCAATGCACTGCAACTCACCACGCGCCAATGCCGGCTTAAAGATATTGCTGGCATCCAGCGAACCTGACGCGCCACCTGCGCCCACAATGGTGTGCAGCTCATCAATAAAGAGAATGACGTCACGCGAACGCTCAAGCTCATTCATCAGCGCTTTTATACGCTCTTCAAACTGACCACGATATTTCGTACCAGCCACAAGCGCCGCTAAATCAAGCGCAACCACACGCTTGTCGTACAAAACGCGCGACACTTTGCGCTGCACAATCTTCAAGGCAAGCCCCTCAGCAATGGCGGTTTTACCGACGCCGGGTTCACCTATCAGCACTGGATTATTCTTTTTGCGGCGGCTCAGCACCTGCGCAACACGTTCAATCTCTTTTTCACGCCCGATAATGGGATCGAGCTTATCTTCAATAGCAAGACGCGTGAGGTCGCGCCCGAAGTTATCGAGCACGGGAGTTTTGGTGCGTTCGCCCTTTTTAGGATCGCCTTTTTTCGGTTGACGCTCCGATCCACCTGATGAAAATGCCCCCTCCATTGCCGGCTCATCCGACTCCATTTTGCTGCCGGAAATGCTCATCAGCTCATCACGCACAAGGTCGTAAGTCACCCCAAGTTGTTCGAGACTCTGCGAGGCAATATTATCATTACCTTTCATAATCGAGAGCAGCAGATGCTCCGTACCAATAATATTCGATCTGAAAATTTTAGCTTCGAGATAGGTGATTTTCAGTACCTTCTCCGCCTGCTTGGTAAGCGGGATATTGCCCACCGGCACAACACCATAATTGGGATTGGAATTCTCCTCAACCGTTCCTTTGAGGCTTGCAAGATCAACATTAAGATTTTTTAAAATGCGTGCACCAATGCCCTCGCCTTCACCGAGAAGACCAAGCAGGAGATGCTCTATACCAATATAATCATGCCCAAGACGAACAGCCTCTTCACGGCTGAGACGAATAACAGTCTGTACTCTATTTGAAAAATTTCCTTCCATGCTTTTGTATGTCGATAAAATTGTTGTGAATACCGCGTTATATCATCTCCAGATAAGAACACAGCAAAAAAAATAATTCTTTAAAGATAGCTATGTTACCACCAATTCCATAATAAGAGCAAACTCTCGCAAGCAATTAAAGGTTCGACGCATCTCTTTCTCCGTTATGAATATTCAACACATTCTCATTGACGATAACAGCCCGATACATCGCGAGCTCTCCATTTACCGCACCGGCACCATCAACCGCGTCCGCTTGCAGGATGCGGCATACGCTACTTACGGATCGCTGGCGATTGATGCACATAATTATGCCGCACTTTTTCATTACGGCTTGCCTGAAGCGCTGAACCATCTGCCATTTATTTCGGAAAGCAACAATGGTCTCGATAGTTGGGATGAGGCGTTTCTGCACCACAGCAGCCTGAATGGCATGAGGCTGATTGTTGAGGAACTGATCAGCATGATTGATACGAACAAGCACGAGACCATTTTGCTTGGCTGGCAGGATCAGCCGATTGGCATAGCATATTTTCGCGATGTTGATCCCGCACGATTTGTGGCATTTCTTGAAGATGTGATATGCTTTGTTGTGGGGGCCGCAGAAGCTGGGTATGATTTGGAGTTTATTTTGTGAGCGCGCTCTCTTATGGGCACCTCGATACGCACTGCGTGCTACTCGGCGACCGATCATCAGGATACGCCATTGCCGGACACCGAGTAGGGCGAAGCCCGTATCGAGGTACGACGCAACATCAGCACTTCGTGCTACTCGGCGACCAAAGCGCAGATGGCGCTTCGCGAGTTTCGCCCCAGTAGAGATGAAGGTATGAGGCTATCGTATTGTTTTGCTTGAATATTGGTGTTGGAACATGTTCGCCTCGAGCATTCAGCACTTCAGCAATGTTCTGCAACTCGCCTTGGCGACTGATGCGTGAGTAGTGAAATTCGTGGCCTCGCAGCTCTTTTGCGAAACCATCAAGAAGCACTTTCCTGTACCCAAGCGTCAGTTTCGACTCCTGCATGGTGGTGTCGAGGTCAAGCGCTCCGCACATGAGATAGGCTGAACTATCTTTCAACGTTATGGTTTTGCCGAGATACATCATGCCGCCGCACTCCGCATAGATTCGCCCGCCACGCTCACTGAACGCTGCAATCTGCTCGCGCATGGCGGTATTGGCAGAGAGCTGCACCGCGTACAATTCGGGATAGCCTCCCGCCAGATAGAGCATATCAACTTCAGGCAAGTGCTCATCGTCCAACGGGCTGAAAAACACAAGACGACCATACTCGCCAAGCGCTTCAATATTTTCGCGATAGACAAAGTTGAACGCATCGTCACGCGCTATGGCAATAACCCGATCGCGGTTGACGGATGGCGTTGAGCGGATAATTGATATGGGGCGCTCAGGTGTAGGGCGCTCAACCTGCGCAATCTCCAGCAGACGATCAACCTGCACGGTTTTGCCGACGTGCTGAGCCATTGCCGCAATAACGCTCTCACGGTCGTAGCCCGCCGACGTATCGAGACCAAGATGGCGCTCGCTGATTGCCACCGCTTCGCTGCGCGGCACGTAACCAAGCGGCTCAACACCAGCATCACGCGCTGCCGCTTCAAGATAGCTGTAATGCGATGCCGTATTGACTTGATTGAAAATCACGCCTACCAACTTCAGCGCTGGATTAAAGGTTCTAAAACCATAAAGTATCGGCGCTGCTGAATACGCCATACTTTGCGCATTGATAATCATTATCACCGGAATATCGAGCAGCATGGCAATCTCCGCACTGCTCCCGTCGGACTTTTCAGCGCCATCAAAAAGCCCCATAACACCCTCAACCACCGACACATCAGCACCCGATGAGTAGCGGCTGAAGATCTCCTGCACATGCTCTTTCGACGCCATAAAGGTATCGAGATTGATGCCCACCCGCTCAACGCCACCACTTGAAGCCGCCAAAGTGTGCAACCGCGTATCGAGATAATCCGGTCCGCACTTGAACGGCTGTACCGCAAGCCCACGCTCAGCAAGCATCCGCAGCAGCGCCAACGTGATAGTCGTTTTGCCAGAGCCGCTCGA
>CAIQSY010000246.1 GCA_903874585.1 uncultured Chlorobiaceae bacterium
AAGCTATGTCCTTCGCAGCCGTGATGGTTCGGGCGATGGACTCTGGCGCAGTAAACCGGTGCTGGTTAAGGGCGTTACTGAACAGCAGCGTCAACAATTTCTGCAGAAATTCCTCAAGCAGGGCAAGGCAACGTTGCCTGATCAACCGAATGCTATTGCGCTCTATGCGGGGCAGCCGCTTGCTGAGAACATGAAGCTTCGTGTGGGGCAACGCGTTATGCTGGTTGGACTTGGCGACAATGCAGCAACACAGCAGGTGATGAACAGCTCGACCACGGTGCTTGAGCTGCTCTCATCGTTGAAGGTGGATGTTGGCGTGATTCGCGGCATTTATGATACCGGTTTGCAGGAGGGTTTTGATGACAGGGTGATGTTTGCCGATTTGAGAGCGTTGCAGCAGCAGAACGCAACGGGAATGATCAGCGGTTTCGACGCCAATGTGTATCGGTTTGATGATTTGACCGAGACGGTACAGAGCGTGGTAAAAAGGCTTGGTTCACCATTTTATGGTATGACGGTTTTCGATCGGTATGCCAATCTCTTTGAATGGTTGAAGTTACAGCAGAACATGACGCCTCTTTTGATTGTTACCATCACCATTGTGGCGGTGTTTAACATAATATCAACCCTGCTGGTGCTGATGATTGAAAAAACTCGTGAAATCGGGATGCTCAGTGCACTTGGTTTAAAACCATCCAAAATCAGGCAACTCTTTTTGGTACAAGCTTCTCTTATCTCCCTTTCAGGTATTGCTTTAGGGAATCTGCTTGCCTTGTCTTTCTCGCTGCTGGAGATGCGCTTTCACCTTATTACGCTGCCTGAAAAGAGCTATTTCATCAACCATGTGCCGCTGCTGATGAATCCTGCAGATTACGTTGTGGTGTCGCTGGCGGTTATGGCGCTGACGCTGCTCTTTGCATTGGTGCCGGCAAAAATTGCAGCCTCGCTGAAACCCGGGACTGCGTTGGGAGCATAAGCGTATGAAAGCAGCATTTTGGATTGCACAGCGTTTCAGCTTTGCCCGCAAACGATTCCGCATTATCAATGTCATTTCGGCAATCAGCCTCGCTGGAATTGTGGTTGGCGTCAGCACGCTGCTGGTGGTGATGAGCGTGTTGAATGGTTTCCAGAAACTTGCCCGCGACCTCTTTATCACCATCGAAAGTCCGGTGCAGATTATTGCCGTTGATGGAAGAACCATTGCCGTGTCGGAGAGTTTGTTGCGGGCGATACGGGCAATTGAGGGCGTTGCATCGGCTGAACCATATACCGAAGGCGAGGCGATGCTTGCGACTGACCATACCACCGAACTGGTTATGGTGAAAGGATTAAGCGATGCAGCCCATCGTCGGTTGATGCAGCAGATTCATGCCAAACAACCTCTTTTCACCGAGGAAACCATTGCCGTTGGTGAACTGCTGGCGTATCGTACTCATTTATATGGAGATCGCTCGGTGAAACTCTTCAGCCCTGAACTTATCTCGCTCGGGCTTGAGGCGCTGGAGCAACCCTATCTCATGCCGGCGCTCAACATTCCCGAGAGCCGTGTCTGGTCAACGTTTTCGCTGCAAAAGCTCTTTGACGACCGTTATGTGCTCACCTCAAACAAGTTCGCTCAGCGGGTTCTTCTGCTTGGCGCAAACTCCTGCACAGGTATTGACATCAGGGTAGATATTCGGGATGATAATGATGCGTCGCGTGAAGCGTTGACAAAAAGGGTACGTGCATGGCTGGCACAAAGTTCACTCAAAAGCAGTTGCCGACTACGAACACTCGATGAAAAATACAGCAATATTTTTGCCGTTATGCAGCTTGAAAAGTGGGCAAGCTTTACCATTCTTATGCTGATTGTGCTGGTTGCATCGCTCAGCCTCACCGGTTCGCTTGCCATGACAGCCATTGATAAACAGCGTGAACTCTTTTACCTGCGTTGCCTCGGTATGGAAAAATCACACGTTATGGCGATTTTTATTGCACAAGGAGGAGCAACCGGCGTGGTTGGCACACTTGCCGGAGTGCTGCTGGCGTGGGGAATCTGCACACTGCAAGAGCTGTACGGCTTGGTGCCGCTTCCCTCAACAAGTGCCTTCATTATTAATACTTATCCCGTACAGATGCAGACGGGCGACTTTGTGATTGTCGGCATCACCTCCATCGTGCTCACGCTGCTCGTCAGCCTCTATCCCGCCCGTAAAGCGGCACGTATTGCGAAAAGCGAGTCGGTTTGAGAGGGGTGCAACGCGCGGTGCATGCGTTGTCTCTACGGGTGGGGTGGATAACGAATAACCTCAGCTCAACAGCTTCCGAAACACAACCATCTCGGATGGCGTAAAACCTTTTGCTCGATAAAAACGTTGTGCCGCCTCATTATCACCATCGGTTAAGAGCGTTATTCGCCCCAAACGTTCTTGACGCGCAAATGTCACGGCATGATTGATCAACTGCGAACCAAGTCCTTTGCCGCGCCACGCGGGCGCAACAACCATATCTTCAAGCAGAGCAACCTTTTGCCCAAGAAAAGTGCTGACCGTAAAGAGCAGCATCACCATCCCCTGCACGTCACCATCAACATCGGCGACAAAAATACGCCCAAGCTCAGGTTGCTGTATAATGAGATCAAGCGCGCGCGACTGCGCCTCAACATCGGGAGCAAATTCGCGCTCCTGGCTGAAGAGAATGGCAAGCATCGCTGCACATTGCGGCACATCGCTTTCGACGGCTGTTCGGATGAGAGGTTGAGGCATCTCCGAGTTCTTGCTTGGTGCTGACAGTGACGCAATCATTGGCTGGAGAGATTGAGAACGTGGCTTATTCTCTGATCAATTTTTCAGAACATCACCAACGGTCTGGAGTGTCGATGAGGTTGGTCGAAGACCTTGCTGCGATGGTTTAATGGTGGTTTCAACAAGGTTCTGCCCGCTGATTTGCAGCGTACGAAACGGTGAATGCCACACCAGTTCGTAGTCGTGCGTACCAATAATCACGGTAATGGTTTTCTGGTTAATGCGCT
>CAIQSY010000247.1 GCA_903874585.1 uncultured Chlorobiaceae bacterium
AGAGAATTATAGCAAGAAAAAACAGCGCATCCCATAGCTGAGTTCAGAAAACACCAACCCATAAAAATCGGCAATATCGCAGGTTTTGCAGTGCAGACAGCTCAATTCACTGCAATCATCTCTTTGAGAAACATGTTCAAAAGCGATTGATACGGCACATCACGTTCGTTAGCAAGAACTTTTAAGCGGTTGAGCATAGGTTCGTCAAACGAAGCGAAATGGTTTTCATCGTTGGTTTTAAATCAGGGAAAAGTGCCGATGTGGCTTTACTCCAATCAACATAATCGGTTGAGTCATGCGTTGCCCAAAATTCCTTTTCCTCTTTTTTACTCTTGAATTCAGGAATTGCCTCTTCTCTTGTGTTAATCTTCACGTCGTACTGTTGCATATCGTTCAACGATACAAAACAGCCTCAACCCAATCAAACAAAACCTCAAAACAGACTTTTTTCCACCACCCAACATTCTCGCAGAGCCACGACCACCTTGGGAGGATATTCCCCCTTTTTTTGCAGCCTTGAAGCTGCTTTTTTGTATGTTTTGTGTAGGTTTAAAAAAGAGCATGTGTTCTCCTTTTTTTTGATGTTTTATGGCAGCAGCCTTTCATTTTATCTTCTTAACTGATGTTAGCACAAATAGATAAAGAACATTACAGTAAACTGCACGATATTCTCCAGCTTGCCCGTCAGAATCTCAAAAGTGTTGATGAATCGCTTATTCAACGGGCATTTTTTATGTGCTATCGCGCACACGAAGGGGAAAAAAGGGCGTCGGGGGAGCCATTTTTCTTTCATCCGGTTGAGGTTGCTACCATTCTTTTGAACGAGCTGCCGCTTGATGGCGTTTCAGTGGCGGCAGCGCTGTTGCACGATGTTATTGAGGATAGCGGTTACACCTATGACGATATTGTTGCAGAACTTGGCGTTGAGGTTGCCGATATTGTTGAGGGATTGACCAAAATTTCCGGTATCACCATCAATCGCGAAACAACGCAGGCGGAGGGTTTTCGCAAAATGCTGCTCTCGATGGTGAAAGATATCCGCGTGATTCTTATCAAGTTTTGCGACCGTTTGCACAACATGCGAACACTTGGTTCGCTGCCGGAGCATCGTCGCTTGAAAATTGCCCTTGAAACCCGCGATATTTATGCGCCGCTTGCCCATCGCTTTGGTTTAGGTAAAATGAAAGTCGAGTTCGAAAATCTTGCGCTCAGCTATATCGACCCTGAAGGGTATAACCTTCTACACCAGAAACTGCGCACCAATAAGGGCGATCGCGTCAGCTATCTGAGCCGAATGATTATGCCAATCAAGACCGATCTGGAGCAGCAGGGGTTCAAGATTGAGGTGCAGGGGCGGGCAAAGCATCTCTTCTCAATCTACAACAAAATGCGCAACAAGAACAAAACCTTTGAGGAGATTCACGATTTGTACGGTATTCGAGTCATTATCGACACCGAGCGCATTGCGGACTGCTTTTTGGCCTATGGTTTCATTACGCAGAAGTATCCCCCTATTCCACAATATTTTAAGGATTATATCTCTATCCCGAAAAATAACGGCTATCAGTCGCTGCATTCGGCAATTATCGGTCCTCGCGGGTTGATGGTTGAAATTCAGATTCGCACGAAGCGGATGCACGAATTTGCCGAGCTTGGTGTTGCAGCACACTGGCGTTATAAGGAGAAAATTTCGCGTGATGATGCCCATGTTGATTCGTTTTTGCGCTGGGCACGTGAGCTGATTAAGGATGCCGATTCTGCAACCTCGTTTATGGAAGGCTTCAAGCTGAACCTGTATCACGATGAAATTTATGTGTTTACGCCAAAAGGCGATATGAAAACCATGCCCGCCGGCGCAACGCCTATCGACTTTGCCTACGCTATCCATACCGAAATCGGACATTGCTGTATTGGCGCTAAGGTGAATGGCAAAATTGTGCGGCTCAATGCGCAGCTTAAATCGGGTGATCGGGTGGAAATTATCACCTCGAAAAATCATCAGCCTAAAGCGGATTGGCTGAAAATTGTGGTGACGCAGCGTGCTCAGTTGAAGATACGTTCAGCAATTAATGAGGAGCGTCGTAAGGAGATTGAGAAGGGGCGCGGAATGTGGGAGAAAATGCTTAACGGTACGAAAAAGCTCTTGACCGATAGCGATATTATTCGGCAGGTGAAAAAGTACGGCATAAAAACGCCATCCGATTTTTTTAGTGCTCTTGCCAAGCAGCAGATTAATGGCGAAGAGGTGCTTGCTCAGGCGAACAATCCTAAAAAAGAGGAGCATCACGCAAAAAATGTTGTTGATGAAGCACGTGAGCTTAATGAATATTTGCAGGCTGCACGTCATGAACCGGAACATCATCATCAGCAGCAGGGGAGTGCGGCAAAGAGCGCGGTTTCAAAGAAAGATGAGGTGATTATTTCTGACATGAGCAACATCGCCTACTCCTATGCAAAGTGCTGCCAGCCGGTTCCGGGTGATGATGTTATTGGCTTTGTCAGCGCGGATGGTGTGGTAAAAATTCATCGCAAAAACTGCATCAACGTCAGTAATGAGAATCTGCTGAAGAGCGAAAAAGTGGTGTCGGTGGCATGGAACCGCAAAGTTGAGACCGATTTTCTTGCAGGCATTAAAATTGTCGGGGAGGATCGTGTGGGGATGATGAACCAGATTACCACCGTGATTTCTAAATTTGATACTAATATCCGTACCATTTCCCTCAACGCGCGTGACGATATGTTTGTTGGTACCATGATGATTTATGTGCCCAATGCCGACAAACTGACCGCTTTGATGGATAAACTGAAAAAGGTTCCCGGTATCTTTACGGTGGAACGGTTGATTAACTGAAAGATGTTATAATAAGGAGGGGAGATTTTTTGCCTCTCGTGATTTTATGCGTCGGTTTATGCGCCTGAAGATGACACAATGTATTTAACAACTAATAATAACACCAATACCATGAAGGAGAGTACCATGCAATACCGTTATGCAATAGCAAGAGTCTTTGCATTTTTAGTTTTTGTCACTACACTGTACGGATGCGGATACAACAGCATTCAGCAGAATGAAGAGACGGTAAACCGCTCTTGGGGTGATCTTGAGTCGCAGTTGCAGCGTCGGGCTGATCTGGTGCCGAATCTTGTGGCAACGGTCAAAGGCGCGGCTAATTTTGAGAAGGAGACGCTTACCGCGGTTATTGAGGCGCGCGCAAAAGCCACATCAATTCAACTTACTCCCGAAATGCTCAGCGATCCCGCCGCTATGGCGAAGTTCCGTGCAGCTCAGGGTGGCCTTACCTCAAGCCTTTCGCGTTTGATGGTGGCGGTTGAGCGCTATCCCGAATTGAAGGCGAACCAGAACTTCCTTGATCTGCAGAATCAGCTTGAAGGCACGGAAAACCGTATCAGCGTTGCTCGTCAGCGTTACAATGGCGCGGTGGAGATTTTCAATGTCTCGATTCGTCAGTTCCCGAATTCGCTGACCAATAGCATTCTGTTGAAACTGAAAGCCAAAGAGTATTTCAAAGCTGATGAAGCCGCAAAAGCAGTACCAGCCGTTAAATTCTAATGAAACGCTCTTTTCAGCATTGGCTGCACCGGCACGGGCTTGTTATTGCATCTCTTTTTGTTGCAATATTACTGCTGCTCGTGCCTTTGCGCACCCTTACAGCAATTCCTGTGCCAGCGCTTACCGCTCGCGTCAATGATTATGCGAACATGCTATCCCCACAGGTAAAGGCGGAGATTGAGGCAAAGCTTCAGCAGCTTGAGGCTGCCGAGTCAACGCAAATTGCTATTCTCACCGTTCCTTCGCTTGAGGGCGACCCCATTGAAGATTTTTCGATAAAGGTTGCTGAGGCTTGGAAAATTGGGCACAAAGGCAGCGATAATGGTGTTCTGCTGATTGTCTCCCAAGCCGACCGCAAAGTGCGCATTGAGGTTGGTTATGGTCTCGAAGGCAAGTTGACCGATTTGTTGGCTGGACGCATTATTCGCAATGAGCTTGCCCCTGCCTTTAAAGCAGGGCAGATTGATGTGGGCTTTGTGCGCACCGTCGATGCTCTTATAGCTGCCGTGCATGGTGAGTACAAAGCAAAGCCGGAGGCAAAACGCAGCAGTAAACCATCGTTTCCGCTGCTGACGATTATTCTCCTGGTGATCTATTTTATCAGCCAGATTTTCCGTGGTCATCGAGGCGGTGGAATGATGAGCGGTGGTCTTGGCGGCGGATTTTATGGTGGTGGCGGCTTCGGCGGTGGGGGAGGCGGTGGTTTCAGTGGCGGTGGGGGAGGCTTTGGTGGTGGTGGAGCATCAGGCGATTGGTAGCGCCATTTCGCGTCAACGTCTGTTGTTACAAAGCCTTTGATCACAGCCTGTTGCCTTCAGCAATGTTTTTTATCACACCATTAAAATGAGTTACCGATGAGTGATCCCGCAGAAAAATTCCTTACCTCAGCAGAGCGGCTTCATATTGAGGCGCACATAGCGGAGGCAGAAAAGCGCACTTCTGGCGAGATTGTTGTCAATGTGGTTGCTTCCAGCTATCACTATCCGCTTGCTGCCATGCTTGGCAGCTCTTTTCTGGCACTGCTTCTTGGTATTGTCGTGGCGCTCATCGCCCACGATGAAAATATGTGGTTCTTTCTTGCTGTTTTCAGTCTCTCATTCATGGCGCTTCATGAACTGCTCAAGCGCGTTCATCTTCTCAGGCGTCTCTTCGTCACCAAATCCGACATGAAAGAGGAGGTTGAAGAGGCAGCCATTCAATCATTTTATCGCCGCAATATCAACCACACTGTTGACCATACAGGCATTCTCATCTACATCTCACTTTTTGAACGCAAAGTCCGTGTGGTTGCTGATCAAGGCATCAACGAGAAAGTTGCTCAGGAGGTGTGGCAGAAAATCGTCAACATCATTATCAGTGGCATCCGCAGTAAAGAGCACGGCAAGGCGATTGCTGCAGCCATTGACCGCTGTGGCGACATTCTCACCACTCATTTCCCGCTGAAAGCCGACGATCGTAATGAACTGAGTAACGCTGTCATCATCGGGCGCGGGAAGTAGCGTGGCGTATTTTCGACTTTTGGGCATTTCTCAATTTGGTCATGCTCATGACAGAAAGTGAACGAGATTATGTACAGGGAAAAAAATTATTACTGCAATAAAAACATTGACAGGAGTCTGTAATGCAAGTTAAAGATGTCGCAAATATTGCTATCAAACATGTTCAAGATCTTTTTGAGCATGAGCAGATCACCAATCTTGGTCTTGAAGAGATTGAATTTGATTATTCTACGTGCGAGTGGTATGTGACTGTTGGATTTTCTCGTCCTTGGGATTATCCACAGAACTTGGCAGCTCTTGCAGGGCAACCGAAACGATCATATAAAATTGTTACTGCAAATGATAATACTGGCGAAGTTATCGCCATCAAGAATCGTGAAGTGATGAGCTAATATGAAACGTATTATTCTTGATACTAATCTTTTGCTGTTATGGATTGTCGGGCTTACTGATCGTTCGCTTATCGGCAAACATAAACGTACCAAAACCTTTGAAATTGCGGATTTTGACCTCTTGGTGAGTGTTCTGTCGGGATATCATGAAATAGTGGTAACACCGCATATTCTTACTGAAACCTCGAACTTGCTTTCGCAAACCACTGCATCCTCAGCTACAGCTATGCGAGCTAAGCTTTCAGATTTTTTAAAAACTCAACGTGAGGAGTTTGAACCGAGTTCTGATGTCATGAAGCACAAAACTTTTTTTCGTCTTGGATTGACTGATTGTGCCATTATCCGATTGGTTGAAAAGAATATTCCACTTATAACGGCAGATTTGGATTTATATCTGGCAGCCTCAGCGGTAAAGCATAACTCGAATGTTATCAATTTTACGCATTTGCGGCAGGCAAGGATGTTTGGCGGGTAATTGAAAAAATCCAGTCATATTGGGTTGACCGATAACATTTTTATGCGGCTATGAGGGAATAAATGCAAAAAGAACAACAAGTTATCTCCAGAAAAAGGGTTGCTGACCATGGCGAGGTTTATACCAGCAAGCGCGAGGTGAACGCTATGCTCGATTTGGTGAAGCAGGAAACTGAACGTATTGACTCGCGTTTTCTTGAACCGGCGTGCGGTACGGGTAATTTTTTGACTGAAGTGCTCCAGCGTAAGCTCAATGTTGTGGAATTGCGCTATGGAAAAAATCAGGTGGAGTATGAACGCTATGCCGTACTTGCGGTTTCATCACTCTACGGGATTGATATTCTTGCCGATAACGTCAACGAGTGCCGGACGCGGTTGTTTGGCGTTTTTGAAGAACGTTACAGCCAGCTCTATCCTAAAAGTGCGAAAAATAAGTGCCGCAGTGCGGTGCTTTACCTTCTCGAACGCAATATGGTGCATGGCGACGCGCTGACGCTGAAAACGGTTGGCGATTATTCGCAGCCGATTGTTTTTTCGGAATGGTCGCTGGTTAATGGCAGTATGCTCAAGCGCCGCGACTTTGCTTTTAACAGTTTGGTTGAGCACGCCAGTTTGCAGGAGTTACCGATGTTCTCCGACCAAGGCGAAGCGGTGTACATTCCAACGCCGGTAAAAGAGTATCCATTAATCCATTTTTTGAGCCTTGCTGATGGTGAGCAGTAACACCTACAATCCCGATGTACTGACCTGTCTTGCTAATTTGAGCAACGACGAGGTGTTTACGCCGCCATCGTTGGCAAACCAGATGCTCGACCTGTTGCCTGCCGACATCTGGCACAATAAAACCGCTACTTTTCTTGATCCTGTTTGCAAATCGGGCGTTTTTTTGCGCGAAATTGCCAAGCGGCTGATGGTGGGGCTGGAGGTTGAAATACCTGACCTTCAGGCACGGCGCAACCACATTTTTCACAATCAGCTTTTTGGCATCGCTATTACTGAGCTTACCTCGCTGCTGTCGCGCCGTTCGCTCTACTGTTCAAAAAATGCTAATAGCAAATACTCCGTTGGTGAGAGCTTCAGTGATGAGCAAGGCAATATTCGTTTTGAGCGTATTGAGCATTGTTGGGAACATGGTCGATGCCTTTTTTGCGGTACCAGCCAGCAAGAATATGACCGCGGCGAGGAGCTTGAAACCCATGCGTATCAGTTTATCCATACGGACAATCCAGAACAGTTATTCCTTATGAAATTTGATGTTATTGTTGGCAATCCGCCATATCAATTGGGTTCAGATGGTGGTACTCGTGATATGCCGATCTATAATAAATTTGTTGATCAAGCTAAAAAATTAAATCCTCGTTTTTTGTGTATGATTATTCCTTCCCGATGGATGGCAAGCGGGCTTGGGCTTACAGAATTTCGTAATACAATGTTGACTGATAAGCATATCAGAACACTTGTTGATTATCCTATTGCAAGTGAAGTTTTTCCTGGGGTAGAGGTCAAAGGTGGTGTGTGTTATTTCCTTTGGGATAGAGAAAATGAGGGACTCTGTGCAGTAACACAACTTCGTGAAGGTAAAGCAGTCGGTCCTATTCTACGAAATTTGAATGCATTTGATGTTTTTGTTCGGGATAGCCGTGCATTGAGCATTCTGCATAAAGTGATTGAGAAAAAAGAACCATCAATTACGGAAATATTGGCAGTTGATAAGGAGTTCGGTTGGACATCTAATTTTGATGGATTCCACAATTCTGAAAAAGAAGGAGATGTACCACTTTACTACAATCGAAAAGGTAAACGACTTGTTGGTTGGATTGAACGAGACAATGTTAAAAAAAGCTCACACCTTATTGATACTTGGAAAGTGATGGTTCCTCAAGCTGGCTCAGATGGCGGGCAAAGAATTCCCGACTCTGTTCTTGGTTCAACTTTTATAACTGCATCGCCGTCTGTATGTACGCAAACATATTTGTTCTTCTTTACGAAATCCGAAGAGTCAGCAATAAGTATTCGGAGTTATGTTAGTACGAAATTTTTTAGGTTTCTTGTTTCTTTACGGAAAATAACCCAACACGCCACTCGTTCAACTTATACTTGGATTCCACAACAGGATTGGAATTGTATGTGGACAGATGAAAAACTCTACGCCAAATACAATCTCACCGAAGAGGAAATTGCGTTCATCGAATCAATGATTCGTCCAATGAAGTTGAGCAATGAATAACGCCTCTATTCAGCATGAGAATCTTATCGGCGAAATCAAAGCGCTGATTGAACAACGTCGCCATCAAGTTGCTGTAACGGTAAATGCTTCGATGAGTTTACTTTATTGGCAGATTGGCAAACGGATGAATGATGAGGTGCTGCATGAGCGTCGGGCGGCATACGGCGAAAAAATTGTTGCCCTGCTGGTGCGGCAATTGGCAACAGCCTATGGAGCCTTGTTTACCGAAAAGAATCTGAGGAGAATGATGCAATTTGCAGCTGTTTTCCCTGATCGTGCAATTGTCGTATCACTGATACGACAATTGAGCTGGACGCATATTTTGGCAATTCTTCCGATTGATGATCCTCTCAAACGCTCCTTTTATATCGAAATGTGCCAGCTTAACTTCTTCCGCAATCTTTATATTCTGCGCTTTCTCAATTTGAAAAAGGGTTACTCCGAGAAAGATCGGAAATCGGCGATTGCTATAGCTCGCAACCGTTTAACTGCCATAGATGAGAGGAGATCCGATGAGTGAGCAATTCTTTCCCCAACGTCCCGCTTCTCAGCCAACCATTTATGCTTACGAAGATACCCATCCGCAATATGCTGGATTGCTGAAAGTTGGCTACACCACGCAGGATGTACAAACGCGGGTGGCGCAACAGTACCCGATACTCCGCCCGGGTGCCTTGCCATACCGAATTGTGCTCGAAGCTTCAGCCATGCGCCGCGATGGCACATCATTTACCGATCGTGAAGTGCATCGCCGATTGTGCCAGAGCGGCATACACAATCCAAATGGCGAATGGTTTGCCTGTTCCATGCAGGAGTTGCAAGCCGCCATTCTTGCCGTTCGCGAAAGAGCGATGAACAACGAAAACCGATCGCTCAACTTTGCCATGCGGCCTGAACAGGCGGAAGCGGTAGCAAAAACCGAAGCCTATTTCAACAGCTTCAGAACCGAAAATGTCAACAAAGCGCCGCATTTTCTCTAGAATGCCAAAATGCGCTTCGGTAAAACCTTTGCCGCCTATCAGCTCGCCAAAACAATGGGCTGGAAAAAAGTTCTGGTGCTCACTTTTAAGCCTGCTGTACAGAGCGCTTGGGAAGATGATCTCAAGCTTCACCTTGATTTTGAAGGATGGCAATTTATCTCACCCGGCGGACTTGCCTATGAAGTGGCAGACAAAACAAAGCCAATTGTCTGTTTTGGTTCTTTTCAGGATTATCTTGGTAAAAACAAAAGTACCGGCGGTATTAAAACTAAAAACGAGTGGGTACACACCACCAATTGGGACTGCGTGATTCTCGACGAATACCATTACGGAGCGTGGCGCGAGAGTGCGAAAGAGCTGTTTGAGGCGGAAGAGAAACAAGAGATTGAGTTTGGCGAAGGCATTGGCATTGAAGCCTTTGATGAAGAGATTATGCCCATTACCACCAACGCTTACCTCTATCTTTCCGGCACACCATTTCGTGCCATTGCTTCTGGCGAATTTATCGAAGAGCAGATTTTCAACTGGACATACTCCGATGAGCAGCGAGCCAAGCGCGACTGGCAGGGTAACAACAATCCCTACGCCGCGTTGCCACGCATGGTGCTTTTGACCTACCAGATGCCCGACGATATCCAAAATATCGCCATGCAGGGCGAGTTTAATGAGTTCGACTTGAACATTTTCTTTTCCGCAAAAGGGAACGGCGAAAATGCCACTTTCACCTATAAAAACGAGGTGCAGAAATGGCTCAATCTCATCCGCGGAGCAGCGTTTGAAACCATGCTCGATAACCTCAAACTCGGCGCAAAAAAGCCACCAATGCCCTTTTCCGACACCCGATTGCTGCATGTAGTGTCGCACACGTTCTGGTTTTTGCCATCGGTTGCTGCCTGCCATGCCATGCGCAACCTCCTTGCCGAGCGGCAGAACAGCTTTTACCACGATTATCGCATTATTGTAGCAGCAGGCATTAGCGCCGGTATTGTAGCCGCAGCCTTACTGCCGGTGCTGGAGGCGATGGAAAATCCGCTTATCACAAAAACGATAACGCTCTCGTGCGGCAAGCTTACCACAGGCGTTACCGTTAAACCGTGGACAGGTATTTTTATGCTGCGGAATTCATCCACACCAGAAACCTACTTTCAGGCAGCATTCCGTGTTCAATCACCGTGGACGGTCAACAATCCCGACAGCACATCGCCCAATAGGGAGCAGATCATCAAAAAAGAGTGTTACGTTTTTGATTTTGCTCCAAACCGAGCGTTGCGCCAAATTGCCGATTACAGTTGCCGACTCAATGTTGGCGAGTCAAATCCTGAAAAAAAGGTTGAAGAGTTCATCAGTTTTCTGCCCGTACTCGCTTACGATGGTAGCTCCATGAAGCAGATTGATGCTGCCGGTATTCTCGATATGGCGATGAGTGGCACTACGGCAACGCTCTTGGCGCGTCGGTGGGAGAGCGCTTTACTCGTCAATGTCGATAACGGCACCTTGCAGCGCCTGATGAACAATCCAGAAGCAATGGAGGCACTCACGAATATCGAAGGATTCCGTACACTCAATCAGGATATTGAGACCATTATCAACAAATCGGAGGCTGTCAAGAAAGCCAAGAAAGAGGCGAATGACAAGGAGGTGACGCAGCAAGAGAAAAAGCAGCTTTCGGACGAAGAGAAGGAGTACAAGAGTAAACGGAAGCTCATTCAGGAGAAGCTTATCAAATTTGCCACCCGTGTGCCGGTGTTCATGTACTTGACCGATTATCGGGAACGCACCCTGAAAGATGTGATTACGCAGCTTGAGCCGAAGCTTTTTAAAAAAGTGACAGGACTAACGGTAAAAGATTTTGAGCTACTGGTCAGTCTCAATGTTTTCAATAGCGCTTTGATGAATGACGCTGTTTACAAGTTCAAGCGCTATGAAGACGCAAGTTTGTCATACATGGGTATCAACAAACACGAAGGCGAGGATATTGGATTGTATGAAACCGTTATTACAGCATCAGAGCATCAGGTCGTCTTTGAGAATCGCCCACACGAAGTGTAGAACTACTGGAACCGATCAACACAATAGTTTTTAACCCCATCTTGCTAACCGCTTATTCCCGAAGCAACTGCACGTTCACGCCAGCAACCTCTGCCGCATCTTCAGCGTTCATACCCTTCCTCATCAACCGTCGTGCAACTTCAAGCTTACCTTTTTCAATACCTTCAGTTAACCCCTCACTTTTACCCTTTCTCACTCCCTCCATGTAGGGAAACTCATAGTTTGTTTCGGCGTAACTTGCTTCATCGCGTAATTCATCCTGATAGTCATGATAGGCACGCAGCTCTTCGTCCGACATGCTGAGCAGCGAAAAGGTTTGTCTGGCTTTCTGGATACCTTTGGCTTTGAATTCATCCTTGATCTCTTCGTTTTTGAGAAAGTAAATCCATTCGTCAAGAGAGGTTGTTGCTATGCGGTTGAAGTTGTTGATTCTGATGAGGTAGTATTCGGGGTAAATATCATTAATGCGGGTTTTGCCGTACTGTTGCTGCTGGCGGCTGTCGAGTTGCAGGGTGTCGTGGTCGTGTATGCCCACAAATTTTGTTGTGCCGTGGTAAATGTAGTCGGTGCCGTGCCCGAGGTCGAAGTAGAGAATATTGACGGATATCACTTTTACCAGCGCGGAATATGCTTCACCCTCTTGCTGATGTTCGGTGATAACGCGGGAGGTGCCGTAGAGCATACGTTGCAGATAATCAAATTCTCTGTCATACTGTATTTCGATGATAACAATATCGCCCTTGCTGTTTTTGACCTTGAGATCAACGCGGTTGAATTTGTCGGTTTTGCTCTCCTTGTTGCTTTCGCTTTCAAGGATTTCGAGAATAACAATATCCTCACCCAACAGCTCGCTGAGAAACCCTTCAAGTATCTCAAAGTTGGCTTTACTCCGCAGCAGGCGCTTCATAGCCCAGTCGAAGGTGATGAGTTTTCGTGGTGATCGCGAGTTCATGGCGTTACAGGTTTCAGGAGGTGAGCACGGTATCGTAATCTTGCTTGTGTTTCAAGAATATACGCTTTTTTTCTTTAAGCATAAGAGAGCCAACCTTTGCTACTTTTTTAACAATGCTCTGAACCGTGATTCGCTTGATCAGCACGATTCCATGATTTCTCAAAATATCAAATCAAGCCCATCCCATAATCCTGAAAATCACGGTTCAAGACAACAGCATAAAATTGTGCCATCTTGTGAACTCCGAACGCTCTATTTGTATATTGGGAATTCTTGTGCGGGTAGTCGAAATCTGAGCCGCTGTGAAAAATATCTGATCATCCGCAAAAATCGTTTTGAATTTCCTCTTTTAATGTTTTTTTACCAACCGTTGAGGCATTGCTTCCATAACTTTTAGCAGAAAAGGGTCGTTATGAAAAAAACAGCATTGTACTCCTGGCACGAGCAGGCAGGAGCTAAAATTATTGACTTTGGCGGCTATTTAATGCCGGTACAGTATGCGGGCATTATTGCTGAACACAAAGCGGTGCGTACCAATGCCGGTTTGTTTGATGTGTCGCACATGGGCAATTTTTATGTTACGGGTGCCCGCGCGAAAGATTTTCTCCAGCATATAACTACCAACGACCTCGATAAAGCCAGCGATGGTCAGGCGCAGTACAACCTCATGCTCTATCCGAATGGCGGAATTGTTGATGATTTGATTATCTACCGCATCAACAGCGAAACCTTTTTCCTGATTGTGAATGCGAGCAATGCGCC
>CAIQSY010000248.1 GCA_903874585.1 uncultured Chlorobiaceae bacterium
ACCCCGTTGCTTTAGGATCAAGCGTACCGCAATGCCCTACCTTGCGCTTCAAACCACTATGGTTATAGGTATTGCGAACTTTTGCGACCACATCAAACGATGTCCAGTCAAGCGGCTTATCAATCAGGAGAAAATCACCCTGCTGAAGGAGAGCCTCTCCATTACCCTGTTCTTCCATGCACACGTTTGACAAAAGTCCTCACTGTTCATCGGTTGCTGCAGGATCTTTTATCACCTGACTCAAAAGCTGCTCAATTCTGCAAGCACGCTCATAGAGGTGATCCTCATAAAATTCAAGTTCGGGAATACGCCGGAAATGATGACGAATTTTTGTAGAAAGAATTTTTCGGAAGCTTTTATTTCTCTCCTTCAATCCCTCCATTGCGGCGGCACGCTCCGCCTCCGAACCAATAATAGAAAAGTAAAAGCGTGCAATGCTTAAATCGGGCGTAATCTTCACATCGACCACCGTAACAATCGGACCACTTCTCGGAAGCTCTTTCTGGAGAATTGCTCCAAGTTCATGTTGCAGCAAAGATGCAACTCTCTCAGTACGTATCGACATGGTTCAACAATAAAGAGTTCAAAGTTTTCGTTTTTTCTCGACAATTTTATAGGCTTCTACAATATCGCCCACCTTGAAATCGTCATAATTTTTCAGGCTCATACCGCACTCGTAGCCAGCATCAACCTCTTTTACATCATCCTTAAAGCGACGAAGCGCAGCAAGCTGACCTTCGTAAATCTGCACACCATCGCGCAGAAGACGAACTTTTGAATCGCGGAACATCTTCCCCTCAAGCATATAACAGCCACCGACATTGCCAACCTTTGGCACTCTGAAAATCTGGCGAATCTCAAGCGAACCGAGACTCTCCTCATGCAGTTCGGGAGAAAGCATACCTTCAAGCGCTTTTTCAACATCCTCAAGCACATGATAAATAACGCTGTAGAACCGAACGTCGAGATCCTCCTTCTCGGCGAGTTTTTTGGCATTCACGTTTGGACGAACGCGGAAGCCGATAATGATGGCATCGGACGCTGCTGCAAGCAAGACGTCGGTTTCAGTAATTTGACCAACACCCTGGTGGATAAGCTGTACTTTAACCTCATCATTCTGGATTTTCATCAATCCATCAGCGAGTGCCTGAATAGAACCGTCGGTATCGGCTTTGATAATAACGCTCAACTCTTTCATCAAGCCCTCTTTAATCTGGCGGGCAATGCTGTCGAGCTTAACACGAGTACTGCGGCGGAAGTCGTGCTCACGGCGAATGACCTGCCGTTTCTGTGCAAGATCACGCGCATCTCTATCGGAAGCCATAACCGTTAACGTATCACCAGACTGAGGTAAATCTTCAAAACCAAGCACACGAACCGGCTGTGATGGGTAAGCAAAAGGAATCCTCTTGCCACGTTCATCCATAAGAGCGCGAACCTTACCCATAGTATTTCCGGCAACAAAAGGATCGCCAACTTTGAGAATACCACGCTGCACAAGAACTGTCGAAATAACGCCTTTGCCTTTATCGAGTTCGGATTCAACAATAATGCCACTGGCAAGAATATCTTTAGAATAGTTGCCCTTCAGCTCACGAATTTCAGCTTCGGTCAGCACCTTCTCCATCAATTCAACAATACCAATGCCCTTCTTTGCAGAAATTTCCTGACACTGATAAGCACCGCCCCACTCTTCAATAAGCACACCGGCTTCAGAGAGCTGGGTTTTAATTTTCTCAGGATTAGCTTCAGGCTTATCGATTTTGTTCAGCGCCACAACAATCGGAACACCAGCCGCTTTCGCATGGTTGATTGCCTCAACAGTCTGCGGCATAACACTGTCATCAGCCGCAACAACCAGAATAACAATATCGGTTACCTGAGCACCGCGAGCACGCATAGCGGTAAATGCTTCGTGACCAGGAGTATCAAGGAAGGTGATTTTGCGATTACCATCAACCGTCACTTCATAAGCGCCAATATGCTGCGTAATACCACCCGATTCACCAGCAACCACTTTACTGCTGCGAATATGGTCGAGCAGCGATGTTTTACCATGATCAACATGTCCCATAATCGTTACCACTGGCGGACGAGTCTGCAAATCCTCTTCCGCATCATCCTCAACAATGACTGCCGTTGCCTCAATTTCAGAAATAAACTCAGCCTCAAAACCAAATTCAAGCGCAATAAGCTCAATCGACTCTTTATCAAGGCGCTGGTTGATGGTAACAAACTTACCAAGCATAAAGCACTTCTGAATAATATCCTTTGCGGTAATACCCATCAGTTCAGCAAGCTCATGCGGGGAAGCGTACTCTGTGACACGAACAATCATACGCTGTGACTCACGCAATGCCTCATCCACCTCATGCTCGCGCTCACGCTCATTACGGCGCTGCTTACGGAATTTCTGGCGAGAACCCGTACTGCTGCGATCGTCAATAACGCTGATGGTTTTCTGGATATTCGCTGCAATAACCTTATCGTCAACCTCTACCTTCTTTTTCTTCTTCGCTTTTTTCTTTTTAACAGCCGCACTATCAGTCGCAAGCGGATCTTTTGCCTTGACTTCAGCAACAGCTTTTACTGGCTTTTTAACAGCAACTTTATCCTCCTCATGGAGCACCACTGCGGCAACCTTAGGCACAAACTCATCCTTTAACGCATCTGCCTGCTCCTTGAAATTCTTTTTGCGATTCTTCTTGTTCCTGCCTGCCTGCATATCAAGAGTGCCAAGCACCGTCAGACCACCCATCATCTGCGGAGCAGCAAATGAGACTAAATGCTCATTCACGGAAGGCTCCTCTTTTTTAGGATCTTGATCCTCAAGAACCTCAAGGAGGACTGGCTCCAGCTCTTGTAGAGCACTATTATCTTCAGACATTTGAGAGACTTCTGAGACATCAGGAACTTCAGGTGCTGCTTCAGACAGCTCAATGGAGGCGACTGGTTCAACAAGAGCAACAGGAACGACAACCTGCTCCGCAATAACAACTGGCTCAACCAACACAAGCGGCTCTACAAACTCAATGACTGGCACAACCGGCTCAAGAGAAGATTCAATACTTTCGGGAACAACCGCCTCCACTAATGGAGTCTCAGTGACCGATGTAACTTTTTCTGGCGCTACAGGGATTTCGGCAATTGCTGGCACAACAGGTTCTGTCACCACAACAACCTCATGTAGGATAACCGGAGGAACAACAACTGACGGCTCTGGAGATGGTAAAGCAACAGGTTCTGCAAATAAAACCACCGCCGGTGGAGCTGGCATAGGGTGCGGAGTGAGCGTTTCACTCAAGTGCTGCTCTTTTTCGTAGGTTTTTCGGGATTGCTCCTCAAGCCTCGTCAAGCGTTTCTCCTTTTCCGCTCGTATTTTTTTGGTCTCATCGACCATCTTTTTTTCGACACTGAAGTGACCAAAAATCAGCTCATGTGTCTCTTCATTCACCATAGAGGATGTCGATGCCACCTTGACACCTTCCTGCTTGACAAAAAGTAATACTTCCTGCGGACTGACCTGCAGCTCTCTGGCTATATCACTGATACGATATCTCTTTCCAATGTCCTCAAGGGCCATTACATCCTCCTCTGGATTTATAAACTCTTTACTCTCTATCTCAATAGTTCACCCCAACCACACCTGCACCACTATCTCAACATGATGTTCAGGCGTTATCAATCACCGCATCATCAGCTTCCGAATCGCTTTCATCATCAAAAAGCCCTTCCAGATCCGCATCCGTAAACTGCTCTTTCACGGTTTTATAGATATTCTCCGCAATCTTCTTCCAGTAACGTTTCTCCTCATCAGTCACCTTACGCTCTCGTGGCTTAATTGCTGTCTTGTAGCTTTTGCCAAACACCGTCTGTTCTTCCGCTTTGGGGGAACCAAGCAGCGCTGTTTCAATCTCCTCAATGCCCGCTTTCAGTACTTTTTTAGCGGTATCAAGCCCCGCATCAAGAAGCTGATAGAGCATATCGTCACCAAACTCTTCACGGAAAGAGATGATATCAATATCGGTAGGATCTTCCGTCGATTTATCGATAACATCACGATAGACATCAATTTCGTACCCTGTCAGCTTTTCGGCAAGATGGATATTGTTGCCGTTTTTGCCGATAGCGTATTTAATCTGATCGGGCTTCAGCATTACCCTCGCTTTACGAGTTTTGATATCAGCATGAATGGTCAACGGATCAATCTTTGCCGGCTGCATGGCGCGTGAAATATAAATCTGCGGCTCATCAGCGTAATAGATCACATCGATATTCTCATTGTTCAACTCTTTCACAATGCTTTGAATCCGTTTACCGCGATAACCAACAGTAGCTCCAACAGGGTCAATACGTGCACTGGTTGACTCAACAGCAACCTTGGCACGTTCGCCGGGTACACGAGCAATCGCTTTGATAACAATAAGACCATCAAGAATTTCAGGCACCTCATGTTCAAAAAGCTTGTACAAAAAGCGGTCATCAACACGCGAAACAATCACCTTCATGCCGCCATCCGACTTATCGCGCTCAACCATACTGCCATCATCGAGCTTGACCTTTGCTTTTTCGCGCTCAATACGTTTTACATAAAGTTTCATCCTCGGCATACGACGTGGATTATCCTTTTTCATCATTTCAGCCTTTGGCAGCACCAGCTCAACACGGTGATCTTTCGAGGTGTTGTAGGTAAAAATAACCTCATTTGAACGAATTTGATACACCTCTCCAGCAACAATTTCGCCAACTTTTTCGAGGCACTCTTCATACACGACCATTCGCTCAAGATCACGCACCTTCTTCTGCACCGATTGCTTAATAATCTGAATCGATTTACGACTCAGATAATCATCAAGTTTGATTGGACCCTCTTCATACACATCGCCAATTTCAAGTGAATCATCTATTTTTCTCACCTCATCAAGAGAAATTTCAATGCTCTCGATGTCAACCTCCTGCACAACGGTTTTAAGAATATAGACCTCAAAATCGCCACGCTCCGGATTAATAAAGATGTTCGCATCAACCTCAGGATCATAATCTTTGCGAAGCTGCTTCTGGATAATATCCTTAAGAAGATCAGCGATATCCATTTTTACAGCCGCAACTTCGGTGCGTTTATCCAGAAAGATTCGTGACTGCTCGATTTCGCCAAATGCGCCAGCAATCTGCACTCTTCTGTCTTGCCCCTCATCCTTGATCTTCTTTTTGACCATCTCTTTTTATCGATTGTGCATTTATAAAAGAAAATTTCTCGATAACCCGTAAAAATATACTATAACTCCGCTTCAGGCACTGCGCTGATAATGTGGTCCAGGTAGAGTGTCACTGCTTCGATTGCCGATTTTGTGCCTTTTTTACCGCTACTGACAGGAAGAATAAGCAGTGAAGAGCGCTCTGTTTCCGAAAGAAGTGCCTCTTGAAGATGACCGCTCAACTCAGCCTCAACTCCAGCAGCATCGCGATACTTAACTCTCAACAGTTTGCCAAGATGGCGGCGATACTGACGTGGCAGAAGAATCGGCTCGCCCAGTCCGGGAGAGGAGACCATAATGTCAAAATTTTCGCCAACCTGCTCCAGCAAATCATCATCGCCCTCTATCTTTTCGCGAAGCCGTCGGCTGAACCATGCGCACTGCTGAATACGAATACCACTATCGTCATCCATCAGCACCTCAATTTTGCGATGACTCCCCTTCCCTTTTACCGAAACATCAACAAGGTAAGCGCCTTCGCCCCTTGTACCGGCAGATTCTGCGATAATATTGAGAACACAATGCTGAATGCGCTCTTGCATGGATACCTCGTACAAACTTTTAACAGAAAACAAAAAAGTGGGGAGACCCCACTTCACTTTCATATAACCTGACTGCTCCCGAATCAAGCGCTGCCAATGTACAAAAAAACTGGCGAAGCGCAAAACACCTTACTCCGCGCCACGCTCTTTATCTTGTAAATGGCTTTCAATCACCTCATACTCCGCTTCATCAACCTCGCGTGATGAGCCTCTGGAGGATGAGGAGTTTTTCCTGTCAACCTTGCTTCCATTGATAAAAAAAGCTCCACCTCGGAACAAACTCATTACCAGACGCACGCCAAGGCGCATGGCAAGAAAAATGATCAGAAGCAGAAGAAAAAATTTCAGCATCAGCGCAACAGCTCCTTGAGGCGATTTTCGTTTACTCGATAATTGAATACATGAACACCATCGACAACAATAACTGGAATATATTCTCCAAATTCGACAAGTAACGCCGTATTGCCAGTAATATCAATCTTCTCCAGATTGAATGGCAGCGACTCCTGAAGACGATCAAGCACAGCAAGCGCTTGCTCACACAAGCAACAGTCAAACTTGCCGTAGATGGTGACGTTATGGCGATGGAGAGGCATCAGCAAGGCAACTGTTTGCGGGAGTGCTCCTGCAAAAACTGAAGAACCTCGTCAAACGTCAAGGTTATCTGCTCAGACGTGGCAAGATTTTTCAGCGCATAACTCCGCGTTTCGTATTCAGTTGCACCAATAAATAATGCGAAGGATGCTTGCGTACGATTCGCTTCACGCATCTGCGCCTTCATGCTCCGTGCCGCCAAATCAATCTCCGCCTTGTTGCCTGCTTTGCGCAATTGCCACGCAAGCTGCATGGCGTAGTCCGCCAGCTCCTGCTGCTGCACAACCAGATAAACAAGAGGCACCTCGGCAGGAATTG
>CAIQSY010000249.1 GCA_903874585.1 uncultured Chlorobiaceae bacterium
GCAAATTTACCTTGATGAACCACATCAGCAGGCGTATGTTGTCGAATATGCGAATCCTGGCCGCCTTCTGAAAATTGACCTGACAACAAAAGTTGTCACACCACTACTGCAGGGTCTGAACAATGCCATAGGATTACTCATTTCTGCAGATCTCGCTTATGCCTATATCAGCGAGCAATCTGGCGGTGGACGCATTACACGCTACTCACTGCAAGGAAAAGCCAATCTGGAAATTGCCTCTGGCTTGACTAATCCATTCTTCCTCACTTGGGCAAATCAGATGCAAACCGCCATATTTGTCACCGAACGGGATCCGGCAAACCGTATTACTCTTGTACAGACTCTCCCTTATCCGGGTAGCGTCAAGCAAGTAGTAACCAATACAGGCGCAAGACCATCAAGTGTCGCATGTCTTAATGGAACGAACCTGATCATCTGCTGCGATCAGGAGATCGATATGGCCAATATGCTCTCAGAGATTGTTCCCGCAACAGGACTCTTTAAAGGAATTGGATATGTTCCGTGGAATTTGATTACCGCTATGGGCAAGGCTGATACCACAACCCAACCCCTTTACCCTTATCAATTTGCTAAAAATTCACCATTCGGTGGAACTCTTTCGCTTCAAATCAACCATTTGCTTGCATGGCAAAATGGAGTAAAATACTATCGTATTGTAGTGGATGGCAGCCCTCGTCTGGAAACATGGTGGGATTTGCAGCTCAATACCTCAAACGGTAAATATGATATTCCCGTGCAGTTTAAACCCACTGATATCAATGGCGTTTCCGGTTACTATGCCATTCATCAACCCGGAGCATGGTACATGAACACTGAACTGGCTATGATCCTGAACAGTTCCCTGCTCTCAAACGGGCTACGAACCTTTACCATCGAGTTTACGAATGCCTCGGGTGGCAATTTACAACAACAAACATTACCGATTCTTATCGATAACAACCCCTGCACCGCAAGCATCGAAATGCCCTCAGTTGCTGGTATTTCTGCAACAACCGACTGCGGTATGCTTCAATTCCAGAACACCAGCCAGAAAGTCAAGACACATTACACCGCCTCACATCCTTCACTGTTTGCGAATTACTCATGGAGAGTTGGAAAAGGCGGTAAAGGGCCTGTCCCCGGAGTGCCTGAATGTGTTGTTGATGGCCCAGTCTCTCTGGCACCCTTCACGTTTGAAAAAGAGATAAGTGCCTTGCTGGAAACATGCCCAAGCGCAGCATTTTACGCTTCTGTGTATGTGTATGCTCAGGCAATCAACGGTACCGGACGGTTAAGCCAATATGACGCTTCTGCTATCATTGCATTTGCCCTGACCCCAGCCATGAGAGTTGGGGCTGCCATCCTTAGGTAAAAATTACGCATACATCGTTTTTCTGCTGCCCTCCCTCACATCATTGCGGCGAAAGGGCAGCAAAAAAACGCGGCACCGCTGTTGATGAAACTATCAGGATTAAAGAATTCACCGCTTTGAATTCGGTTATCAACCGTGTGACAACTCAGCAATCAGTTACAATCAAAAAAGAGAGCGGCCTCCGGCAATGGAATGCCCGGAAGCCGAACTATCCTAATCATTATCCTTTTTTTGGGAACTGGTCACCAGCTTGTGCAGAATGCCGATAACCAGCAAGGATGCAAGCAGCAGGCCATAATGCCACGCATTAAAGAGCTGCTCCATATTCTGACCGGCAGTAGCAATCTTGACCGGTTCTACAATCAGTTGCCGTAAAAGAGTAATCATGGCAACTTCAATGAAAACAACGACATGAAAGACTCCAGTCTGCACATAGTTGATTTCAGCAGAAATCAGGCTTGACAATGTCCATACAATAAAGAGGGTACCCAATGACTGCAGAAAACCATGGGCAAGGTTATTCAGTTCAACGGCATGAACAACAGCTACAGAAAACTCCCATACCACCATCAGACTGGCCAACACTAACGCTACAGCTAAAAAAGCGTGGAGAAGATGGTTAAAGTTACGTAAAGAACTCAACAGTCGATCTTCAAAGTGAGTGATCATGAGCTGGAGGGTGTGTGATTATAAATGAAATGGTATCGAATGGCGTTCAGAAACAGCAATACACTGAAAAATCACTCGATACGACAATAAGGCACGACAATAAGGCTTTTATAAAACCTTGCATACTTTATGGTAATCATTAGTATTTGTGTTTGCAAAAAAGGCAATGGCAAAACTCAAAAGATTCTCGGGTTGACATCCACCAGAGCCATTTCATTATATTCTGAGCAACACTGCACCAGAAAAAAGAGCCATTGGAGAGTTTCTGCGCCAAATGTACATTCGTCAACTACAGGTGCGGAGGGTGTTTCGCTCCGAGTAGCAGAAGGCTGGTTTAAGCGGGCGGTTTCACGCTGAGCGCAGTATCGCCATACCAATTCCTTGCCACCGACATCGCCGTCACGCTGGACCACAATGTGGAACTCGAGCTCATCGGCATCATCAAAGGCGACGTTGTTTGATTATGGATTTTGAATTTTTGATGGTGACTTCGAGAGCCTCAGCCACCGTTTGTCGAATCGTGATTCTCTCGATTAGCTTTATTGTTCTCGTTCTTGACCGGTTGATTGTAGGGAGCATTCATTGTATTACGTCGGTGGCTGAGGCTCTCGAAGCCAATCTCCGCTACTTCACCAGCGTTTTGCACTGCATGAAAAAATCGCGCAAACGGTGGGTTCCGTAGAGCGGCGAGACGATATCAATTCTGCTGAGAGTTGTGGCAAAGAGCGCAACATCGTGCACATCACGATTGAAAAGGCCAACACCTGCAACTAAAACGTCGGCTGCCCAGAGTGGTAAAGGGAAAATAATCGGTTTGGTTTGTGCAATTTCAATGGCCAGATCAACCATTTCAAGGTAGGTGAACACCTCAGGACCTCCGACATTAACCTCTTTTGCCGTACCATCAACGGCATCAACACACACTTGAGCAAGGTCAGCACCATGAATTGGGTTTGAGCGCTGATAGCCATCGCCTACCATCAGCATAAAGCCGCTGCTGGCACGCGCCACGAACTGCCCGATTTCCGAATAAAAGCCGTTTGGACGGATAATTGCAGAATCGATGTTTGCGGCTTTCAGCTCTCTGACGAACTTTTCATGCGCCTGAACGTTCGGGATATTCATCATTCGATGAGCATCAAACACTGAAACGTATATGAATTTCTTCACCTTGGCTTTCAGGGCAACGTCGAGCAGATTCATGTTTGCCTGATAATCCACCTCAAAAATGGTGTGCACAAAATCAGGTTTGATCATACCAAGTGATGAAAAAACGACGTCAACGCCATCACAGGCTGCGGCAATGGTTTCGGGTTTCGTTGCATCGCCAACAATAATTTCGTCTGCAAGGGTGTCGATAGCGGGGGAAAAATAAGAACCAGGCTGCTTCGCCTTCTCTGAATTGCGAACGAGTGCGCGCACCCAATAACCGCGATTTTTGAACTCTTGAACTGCATAGCGACCGAGATAACCAGTTGAACCGGCAACAAGTACTTTTTTCATGGTGTTGTGAATAACGTTAAAAAGATTCCAAAACTGTTTTCGTGATGAGGATGAATATAGAGAGAGCGTTGGCTGTTCTCAAAGATTTTAAGCATTGCGAAGAAGACGAGGAAGAGCAAGTGCTATTCGGAACAACATACTGGCAAGTGGTTCGTAGCGCAGGCAAGTGTTTCGCCCTTTTATTGAGCGTAGTTTCGGCACAAGAGCTGCTGCAACTTTTTCCGGTTTTTCAGCAATGATCTGTAAAAATTGGCGGATTTCGCCGGAAGCATCTTGCAGCAGCAGATCAGTGAGTACTAATCCCGGGCTGAGTTCATGGACGCCGATACTGGTGATTCCAGCAGCTTTCAGCTCTTTAGAGAGAAAATGCGTCACCTCTGCGACTCCCCTTTTCGAGGCTTTGTGAGGCACTGCCGAGCGTGAAAATGATGCACCAAAGAGTGAAAAACCCATGTTGAAAATATGATAACGCGGCGTTGCTGAGGCTGGCTGGCGCTGCATCACCTTAACCGCTTCGGCACACATGATGGCTGTACCTGTGAGATTGGTGGTGCACGTTGCAAGAATATCATCAGCGTGAAGCTCCCATAAGGGGCGTTTTAACATGCCCGCAGTACCCGCATTGTTAATCCAGCGATCGATGCGCCCGAGCTTGGCAACAGCAAATTCAGCAAGCACTTGCGCACCTGCCGGGTCACCAACATCGCACCCGATACCATACACCTTGCCATTCGGCACCGCACGCCGAAGCGCATGTAACGCATCCTCAAGCCGCTGCACATCTCTGCCACACAGCACAACAGTATCGCCAACGGCAAGAAACTCCGCAGCAAGAGCATATCCCAAACCTTTGCTGCCTCCGGTAATCACCACTCCAAGCGTATCGCTCATCTTGTTCTTCACCACACCTCTTCTTGAATGTTTGATTAACGTTAATCAACAGCTCTGCCACCGGATAGTATGGTAGCATTTACAACGCTCAACACCAAGCGTTGCAACAACGCCAAAACGTGCCAAAACGCATGATAGTGGCACAAAACTCTCAATCCTCCCCTTTGCTATTCTCATTCGCATTCTCTACTTTCTTTGGCGCAATGCTCACCGGAACATCGCTCCTCAAACGAATACTCATTTCAATGAAATTCACCCTCACCATACAAGACTCCAGAACAGCGGCTCGATGCGGTATTCTGCAGACTGACCACGGCGCTATACCAACGCCAATTTTTATGCCGGTCGGCACTCGTGCAAGCGTTAAATCAGTTGAGCCACATGAGTTGCTCGAATCGAACGTTCACATTATTCTTGCCAACACGTACCATCTCTACCTGAGGCCGGGTAATAATATTTTGCAGAAAGCGGGCGGTGTGCATCGGTTTATGAACTGGCAGGGACCGCTCTTGACCGACAGTGGCGGCTACCAAGTTTACTCGCTCTCCGATTTGCGAAAAATCAGCGAGGAGGGTGTGATGTTCAAGTCGCACCTTGATGGCTCAAAGCAGCTCTTCACGCCAGAAAATGTGGTAGATACCGAGCGTATTATCGGCAGCGATATTATGATGCCGCTGGATGAGTGCCCACCATCAACTGCTGAAAAAGAGTACGTCCGCACCTCCGGCGAGTTAACGATTCGCTGGGCTGAACGGGCACGCAAGCACTTCAGCCAGACGACTCCGCTCTACGGCCACGCGCAGTACCTCTTTGGCATTACGCAGGGCGGGATTCATGAGGATTTGCGCACCATTTCCACAAAAGCACTGGTTGATCTCGATTTTGATGGATATGCGATTGGCGGCATGGCAGTTGGTGAACCAGCGCCGGAGATGTATCGGATTCTTGAACTCTCGCATACGCTGCTGCCCGAAGCGAAGCCGCGCTATTTGATGGGCGTTGGCACACCGGAGAATATTCTGAACGCCATTGAGCGAGGTGTCGATATGTTCGACTGCGTTATTCCGACGCGCGAAGGGCGCAACGGCAGAGTCTATACCCGCTACGGCAAAATGAATCTACGGTCGGCAAAATATGCGGATGATTTCCGCTCCATCGATGAAGGTTTCGATAATGACGTGTGCCGAAACTACTCGCGCGCTTACATTCGCCACCTCTTGAATGTGGGTGAAATTCTCGGGCTCAAGCTCTGCACGTTGCAGAATATCTCATTTTTCATGTGGCTCACCGCAACCGCACGCAAAGAGATTCAAAACGGCTCATTTCTGGAGTGGAAGCACGATTTTCTCGAACAATTCAATCAGAAAGCATGACGCATAACCTCTTTCTCCTGAGCCTCGGCTGCTCAAAAAATACCGTTGATGCTGAACGGCTGATGGCGCAGGCTGAAGCTTCGGGCATCCATTTTACCGAGAGTGCCGATGAGTCCGACACCATTCTCATCAATACCTGCGGCTTTATCGAAGATGCCAAGCAGGAATCGATTGCTGAAATGTTAGCGGCGATTGAGAAAAAAGTTGAAGGCAAGGTGCAAAAGGTTTTTGTGATGGGCTGCCTCAGTGAACTGTACCGCAAAGAACTTACTGAGGAGATGCCGGAGATTGACGGCTTTTTCGGCACGCGCGAACTGCCGGACGTGCTTGCTGCTATCGGTGCATCGTACCGCGCAGAGCTGTATGACCACCGCACTCTGCTGACGCCGAAACACTACGCTTTTCTTAAAATTGCCGAAGGATGCAATCGCTCCTGTTCGTTCTGCTCAATTCCAAAAATCAGAGGCGGCTACCAAAGTCAACCCGTTGAACAACTTTTGCGCGAAGCAACGCTCCTGCAACAACATGGCGTCAAAGAGCTTAATCTGATTGCGCAAGATATCAGCATGTTCGGTTACGACACCACGGGCAAATCAATGCTGAATGAGCTTGTACTGCAACTGTCGGACATGGCGTTCGACTGGATTCGGCTGCTCTACGCCTATCCCGTGAACTTTCCGCTTGAAGTAATTGACACCATGCGCAAACGCGCCAATGTGTGCAACTATCTTGATATACCGCTGCAACACTGCAATGACCGCATTCTCCACTCAATGCGTCGTGGCATCAACAAGCAGGAGACCATCACGCTGCTCGAAACAATTCGCGAAAAAAATCCCGACATCTGCTTGCGCACAACCATGATTGTTGGTTATCCTGGCGAAACTCGCCAAGAGTTTGAAGAGCTGCTGCAATTTGTCGAGAAAACTCGCTTTGAACGGCTCGGCTCTTTTGCGTATTGCCACGAAGAGTACACCTCATCTTTTTCTATGGATGACAGCGTTTCCGCTGAAGAGAAGCAGCAACGGGTAACGGAGCTGATGGAGCTGCAGGAAACTATTGCAATAGAAAATAATCACCACTTTGAAGGAAAGAATATCACCATTTTGATTGATGAGGTGGAGGATGATATCGCATTTGGACGAACCGAGTACGATGCGCCGGAGGTCGATAACGAGTGCATTCTCTCAACGGAAACGGTGAAAGTTACCGTCGGCTCATTCTACAAAGCCACCATCAGCGACAGCTCAGCGTATGAACTTTATGGCGTTGTGGATGAAAAACAGCTTTCATAAGGTTGTAAACCCTTCAAAAAAAATTGTTTATTTTGCCCAAACTTTGCTCTCAAAAAGCACAACTGATAACCTCCTCTTTTTAAAAAAGTAACCGTGGCAAAACAACACACGCTGATTTTTTTAACCGGCTTCAGTGGCTCAGGAAAATCAACCATCGGACCGCTTTTAGCAAACTCGCTTGGGTATGAGTTTCTGGATATTGACCAGAGTATTGAAAAAAAGGCGGGCAAAAGCATCAATAAAATTTTTGCCGAACATGGTGAAGAGTGGTTCAGAACACTTGAAGCTGAAACACTGCAACATGTTGTCAATAAGCGTGATATGGTTATTTCACTCGGCGGCGGTCTCCTTGAAAACGATCAATCATTTACGCTGATAGAGCAATCCGGTACGCTGGTGTATCTGAAATCCTCCATAAAAACGCTCGCAAAACGGTTAGCCAGCAAAAGTGATCGACCATTACTGAAGGGTGAGCATGGTCGTAAGCTGTCGCTGGAGGAGATCGAGCAAAAAATTACAACGATTCTTGCCCAACGGGAGCCTCGTTACGAAATGGCAGAGATTGTTGTTGAAACGGATATCAAGCGCATTGGCTCAACCGTGGAGGAGCTGACGCGCAAAATAGAGCGCCATGTGCGTAGTGCTGCCACAACTTCTGAAGCTCAATAATTTTAAACGCGATATGGCGAGTACAATCATTGTTAGAACACCGGTGCTGACCGGATTAGGTGCGTTGTTTACAACACACGGGCTCTCGAAAAAAAGTGTTGTGCTGTTTGATGAAAACACCCGCAAGCTGTTTGGCGATGCGATTCTTTCCGTGCTTGATCATGAGGGTTTTCAATGGAAAGAGCTTGTTGTACCGGCACGTGAAGCATCCAAAAGCTTCAATGCCGCCTATCGCCTTTACGGCAGCATGATTGAGGCTGATGTTGATCGAAGCTGGAATTTGATTGCCGCAGGCGGTGGTGTTGTGGGTGACCTCGGTGGCTTTATTGCTGCCAGCTATTTCCGTGGTATTCCGGTTATTCAGCTCCCCACAACTCTGCTTGCGATGACGGATAGCGCCATTGGCGGCAAGGTTGCGATAAATCATCCGCTTGGCAAAAATCTGATCGGCTTTTTCCACCTGCCAGAGCTGGTGCTGATTGACCCATCGTACCTCGCAACGCTGCCACAGCGCGAAATTTATACAGGAATGGCAGAGGTGGTCAAGTACGGCTTTATCGCCGACGGGCAACTCTTCACCTATCTCGATACCCATTTCAGCGACATTACCGATCTGAAAGAGCCATACCTCACTGAAGCAGTGAAAAAAAGTGCCGCCATTAAAGATGACGTGGTGATAAAAGATTTCAGGGAGACAGATGGACTTCGGGCAACCCTGAATTTTGGTCACACCTTTGCGCATGGGCTTGAAAAACTTGCGGACTACCGCCACTTGCGACACGGCGAAGCGGTGACACTCGGCATGGTGTGCGCCCTCTTTTTATCGCACAATCTCGGCTATCTTGACCGTGAATCGCTGGAACGTGGTGTAGCATTGCTGCAACGCTTCCGCTTTCCCAAAGGTGTGGTGAAGCGCAGATTTCTTGATATTGATCGCGATCTGCTTTTGGAAAGTATGTTCTCCGACAAGAAAAAGCTCAACAAAAAGCTCCGTTTTGTGCTGCTGAAACATATTGGAGAAGCGTTCTTGCTTGAGGAGAATATTGACGATCAGCAGGTGCTACAAGCGATAGCGGATGCCCAGGAGCGATTCAAGCCCGCAACTATACGTTAAGCGATGCGTTGAGTGCAAACAGATAGCGCGTACCTCTTCAAAAGCTGGTAGCAGAGGGTTGAATTTCATTTTCATTTTCATTTTTCGCTATCCGATAACGGCTTTGTCAGGATGCCAAAGAGTGCCTTGTTGATGTAATAATTTGAACGTCCAATTTTTTCTTTCTGCACATACCCTTCGGCGCAGAGTGCATCGAGGTATTTGGTAGCTGTAGGACGACTGATATTTAAGACCTTCATCAAGAATTCTATTTTTGTGTAAGGATGATAAAACAAGTTATTGATGAGGTCTTGACTATAGAAATTAAAGCTTTTTCTGATGCCATTTTTGTAATAGCTTAAAGCATCACCAATCTCCTGGACAATCGTGATGGTTTGGCGTGACGTGGTTTCCACACTATCAAGCATATACAGAATCCACGGCTCCCATTCCCCTTTTTCCCGTACTTTTTGAAGTTTTTGGTAATATTCCGCTTTATTGCAAACAATATATCGGCTCAGGTAGAGCACAGGAATATCGAGTAATCCTTTAGCTACCAAAAAGAGTACATTGATAATTCTTCCCGTTCTTCCGTTTCCATCGTAAAAAGGGTGTATGCTTTCAAACTGATGATGAATAATTGCCATTTTAATCAAGGGGTCAAGCATGCTCATGGCATCGTCATTGATAAAACGCTCAAGATTATTCATCAGGCGAAAAATTTCATCGGGTGACTGAGGTGGTGTGTAAACAGTTTCTCCGGTGAGATCATTTTTCAACTCTGTACCCGGCAGCTTGCGAAAACCCGCCTTGTTGTTTTCCAATGAAGCCTGAATGGTAAGAATATGATTATTGGTAAGCAGAGAGGATTGTTGTACAAGTTCAAAACCTCTCTTCAGGGCGACAACGTAGTATTTTACCTCTTTGGCAGAGGCATTGGAGGCAAACTCCGGAAAAAGTTCTTCACGAAACAGTTCGTCGTGTGTGGTGATGATATTTTCAATTGCGGAACTGTCTTTGGCTTCCTGAAGCGAGAGAGTGTTCACTAAAATTGACTGATTTGGAATAGAACGTGACATCCCTTTTAATTCAGCCAAATAACGGTGCGCCGATGCGGCTTTTTTAAGAACAGGAACCGTTTCCAGTTCAATCGCAAGTGGTAATGTAGGTATGCTATAGGACATGGCTGGTTACAAGTGTAACAAAATGGTTGTTTTTTTACATATCGTTGTTGACATGTAAAGAAAAAGGTGGTTTGCTTTACATATCGTTGTTGACATGTAAAGAAAAAGGTGGTTTGCTTTACATATTGTTGTTCTCCTTTGCTTTTTCGTTCACTTTCCGTGATGAGCATGGTAGTGCTCTCTTATACCGTTTTAAAGAGCATTTGGTTGTGCTTTTCTTTCTGCACGTTGTGGGCGTTGAAGGCTTCGCTCTCGGATGTGCAGAAGCGATTCAAACCCGCAACTATACGTTAAGCGATGTGTTGAGAGCAAACAGATAGCGCGTACCTTTAGCAACCGCCAGCTCATCGAGCACGGAAGTGCATTCGAGCATTCGGGCAAGAAGAGGAGCATTTCCGCCCGTGAGCATAACCTGCACATCACGTTCTTGATGCTCCTCTTCAAGCCAGCGTGTGATTTTTACAATGAGGCCATCAAGGCTTGAAGCACAACCGTGCAAAATTCCATTTCTTATTCCATCCTCCGTTGAACAGCCAAGAAGCGTTGCCGGCTGTTGAAGCAACACAAGCGGCAATCTCGCCGTATGGTTGTGCAGCGCCTTTGCCATGAGGTCGAGCCCGGGCATAATCATCCCGCCAAGATAGTGCTGATTTGCAGCAAGCACATCAACGGTGATAGCAGTCCCCACATCAAGCGCGATAACTGCCTTTTCAGGATAACACTGCGCGCATAAAGCGCACAACGCAATCCGGTCGGCACCAAACGAGTCTGGCGAATCATAATTGAGCGTAAAAGGCAGCGAGAGCGCAGCGGAGACCTTCATCACCTTGCCGGAGAGATGAGCACGCAGATACTCCCCCACTCGCTGCTCAAGCTCAGGAACAACACTGCAAAGCCCCGCATGGCACAATGCAGAATACGCCGACAACAGTGGGTCAAGAGCAGCAGAACATCCCTCATTGGTGTGGAGGATTTGTGACAATACTTTACGCGCATCAAGCAATTGAGTGCCTTGAAACACAAGAAGCGATGTTGTGGTGTTGCCCGCTTCAACCACGAGCAGCAGTTCGGCGGCGGCAGAGGGATGTGTTTCGGCAGCACAAAGCATAAGACGTACAGATACTGAAAACTGTTATAAAACCATATTGTTCGGAATAACTCTGATTGCTGCCGAATGCTCAATTACTGAATAAAAAATCAAGCTTCGCTTCATCATCAGACATTCTGATTGCTTCATCTGAAATAGGGTTTTCTGGAAACTCATTTTTCAGATCATACACGGAATATTCAAGAGATCGTCCCCTCTCACGACTCAGTGAATAGCAGTTTGTCGTTACGTTATAACGTCGAGCAGAAAGGTGCATCTGTTTTAAAAAAAAATAATTATGCGTAGTCAGAAATATCTGGATGCCTGATTTTGCCATCAGCATCAGCATTTCAACCAATTCTCTTGCAGCTTCAGGATGGAGTGTCGTTTCAGGTTCATCCAGAAACAACAGGGAGTTTGCATTGAGTTGCCGATTACGAATCAAGGTGGTCAGTATCCCAATTTTTTTGACTCCTTCAGCGGTAAGCTGGATAGGAAACTCGGTATTGCCTTTTTTGAAAAAGAAATCGTCATCACTTTGCTGCTCAATCTGCCCTTCAAAAAGATCCTCCAGCCTTTTATTCACGTCCTTGAGTTCCGCAGTAATATTTCCTCTTTGTATTGGAATGACCAACGCCCTGATTAAATCAAGATACGTATCATCAAAGCCCGGCATCTCCAGATTATCCCGGGTTGCTCTTATGGCTTTTAATGAAGTAAGAACTTCTTTTGCCGGAATAAATAAACAACGGAAGTTTTCTGAAATCGGTTTTATACTTTTCTGGCAATCTACAATGGTGTTGGTTGTTGAATCACCAAAACTAAAATGGAGCTTATCTTCATAATTTAAATGTAGATGTTGAAACTCAATATCAACTGAGAGTTTTTCCTTTGTGATTTTACTGACCAGTTCACCTAATCCTTTCTTTCCTGGTTGATAAGTATCAAGGAGTTTTTCTGCTAACAGTTTTTTAAACTCAACATCACTGTTTTGTGAGCGTTTACTATAGGTATCAACTGTTTTTGCAGCACAATAGAGCAGTTTAAGCAAACCCGTTTTGCCTGTATCATTTTTCCCGATAATAACATTGACCGATGCAAATTCATTACTTTCAAATTTGGTGTAGCCCATAAAGTTTTCAAGCGTTACTGACTTAATCATTGTCCTGAGAATTAATGCTTGTATGGAGTGGATATCTAATTCCATTTCTAAATCAATAATGAACTCATAATCCAAGGCCATGCGACGATGGAATGGACTCTTTGTGTATCATGTTCCATCCCC
>CAIQSY010000250.1 GCA_903874585.1 uncultured Chlorobiaceae bacterium
GGCCGTACCATCAGGCATCGAACAGATATTTTTACAGGTGGCACAAATGTTAATTTTATTGAAGTTACCTCCCCAACATCTCTTGCGATTCGCACCTTTGAACGAGGTGTTGAAGATGAAACGCTCGCCTGTGGAACAGGCGCTGTAGCAGCAGCACTTATGAGTTACCGTTTAGGAAAAACAAAAAGTAACCATATACAAGTCAAAGTACAAAGTGGTGACATACTGAGTGTTGAGTTCAGTGATTCCATGGATGAAGTATTCCTTACCGGTCCAGCAAAAATCATTTATGAAGGGATATTTCAATACCAGAACATGCTTTAAAAACAGCCTCAATTTGAAATTTGCATCCGAGGAAGTTGCATTCTCACAACCTGTATCGATTTACTGATGATACGATAGCGCACTACACCAAATATTCCAGTAATCACGCCTGTTGGGATACAGAAAACACCAACTCCCCAAAACCAACCTGTTTGAGCAAAATGCATCATCGAAACACCTGCAATAATCAGAGAAACTCCAGATCGCAAATATGCAAGTAAAGTACGTTCGTTGGCAAGAATTGTACGATCAATTGCCAATTCATCTCGAAGGATTAATTCTGTATTGTCAAATTTTGAATAAGGTGAAGATCCCATAGTTGTATAGTGATATTGCTTGGATATTGTTAATATGCAGTTTTCTTAATGAACGATTCTGCCGTATGCTCTGTTGTTAACAAAAGTGCACTTACAGAAAGTTATTTATTTCAAAAAACACCTTAATAACGTAAAAAAGGAAAATAAATCATGGAAAAGTGGATTTGTGTACCATGTGGTTATGTTTACGATCCAGAAGTTGGCGATCCCGATAACGGTATTGAACCGGGAACTGCATTTGAAAATATTCCCGATGATTGGGTTTGCCCTGTGTGCGGTATGGACAAAACTTCGTTTGAGGTAGAATAACGAATGTATAAGTTAAACGAACAACCCGTAAGCATTGTAATCTTGTGTGCTGATGGGTTGTTCGGATTTAATTGCTTTTAGTAGAAGGAGTTGTTGGTTGAGTCTTCTCTGCTGGATCGTTTTTATCATGGTCAAACTCACCTTTTTTAACATTGACATTAAGAGCATTAGTACTATCCGCTGCAATGGCTTGCTCCAGTAAATACTCTGGAACGCCAATCACAACAGAATCTATAGCTGTAGTATCAGTCGGCGATTCCATAATAACCTCTTTGTAATCGGGGATAATAATCCCTCGCTTCCGCATAATGGAATAAATAATATTCGATCGATTACGGACATAGGAAGATGAGCCTGTAGGAGAAAAAACAATAGGGTTTGGAAGAATGGTCGCTAACCGTGATGCCTGTCGTGCTGATAATTGTGCGGGACTGACACCATAGTAATGACGGGCAGCTTGATCAATACCAAAAATACCATCCCCCCACTCGGCAACATTAATGTACAGCTCAAGAATACGACGTTTCGAGAGCGCTTTTTCAAGCCTCCATGTCAGAATTGCCTCTTTTATTTTACGTATAGGATTTTTTGAAGGCGAAAGGTAGAGATTCTTGGCAAGCTGCTGGCTGATAGTACTTCCACCCATTTTGAACTTTTTTGCAAGAATATTTTTTTCCAACGCACGTTCAAGAGCTTTATAATCAAACCCCTCGTGCTGCCAGAACTTGTCATCTTCAGCAATCAAAACCGCCTTAATAAGGTTCTGCGACACATGACGTAACGGCACCCATTTCTGCTTAATCTCTTTATCATACAAGCCTTTACTGTTCCACTCAGCTTCACGATACTCCATAAACGCTGTTTTTGCAGGATTTTCATCCACAAGCTGTTCAACATTGGGATAAAAGAAATATCGTCCCACATCGGCAACGAACAGCAAAACCAGAAAGATGAATAGTTTTTTGAACAGCTTCATGCGGAATGAGAGGTGTCGTTAAAGTACGAGCAAAAAAAGATGAGCATGGTATAAACAAGCTGGTATTATTGCGAGAGGTGCCCTCGGGCAGACTCGAACTGCCGACCCACAGTTTAGGAAACTGTTGCTCTATCCACTGAGCTACAAGGGCGTAGAAAATCTGCAAAATCGCCAAACAACTGCAATGCGGATTGGTATAAAAATTTTACAGAGGAAGTGATCGTTGCAAAGAACTTAAAAGCATGACTTTTTCGCAATGTAAAGAAACAGTACAGAAATGCAAAAAGCAAACAAGTATTGTAAAATCACCACTCAACATCATCACATCAGAAGCAATTTTCAGAGTTTGGTCTCCTTTTTTATAAGGATTATGCTTATGTTTACTTTAAAAATTTTCATTAGGAGGGGATTGCATCCTAATGTGACTGTAATTGATTTACAATAATTTCCCCTTGTTCAAACATTTTACGAGATAACCAGTAAATAAAGGAGCCTCACATGAAAAAAATGTTAGCGATTGCCTCATTGGCGCTATCACTCCCTGCCGTAGCTAAAGGTGTAGAATTCCAGACACCGGGAGCATTGGGCATGGGTGGTGCAGGTGTAGCGCGCGATAATGGTGCCTTAACCTCCTACTGGAACCCTGCAGGCGCTGCTTTTGGCAACTCCAATTTCGCACTTAATGCCGGTGCAGGTGTTGGTATTAAAGCAAGCGATGGCTTGACAGAAAATATTGACCGCTTTTCAGACATTGATTTTGAAAGTGTGCGAGATTTCAATACAGCGAATGCAAGCAGCGTTGGTGACTTGGTCAAAACGTTATCGATTATGAATGATATTGATGCACGCCAAGGGCACATTGCTCTTAATGTTGTTGTACCTGTCAGTTTTTCAATAAAAAACATCTCATTTGGTATCTATGGAAACATGGAGGGATATATCCAACCAGATGTTGATATGGTAAATATTCTTCCATATGATAAGCTTGCAGGAGTCAGCACAACCTTGTCTGTAGCTGATTTATATACAGCAGCTAGCGCCGGTGGTGTGACTTATAACAAATCAGGATATTTTTCTGATGCACAATTGGGTATTTTAAAATCCAAAATTAATCTCTATGACAATAATGCCCTTACCTTAAGTCAACAAGAACAGTTAGCTTACGCAATAGATACACAATTGAAAAACAGCGGCATCGACCCTGAAACAGCCCTTTCTACCTTAACAGATAATGATAAACTTCTCCCTACATTAGCCAGTTCTGGTACCAATACACTGAATAAAAACACAACCTCCGTTATGACGAAGGCTGTGCAGTATATTGAAATACCTGTATCGTATGGTCAACCAATCAACGTTGGCAAAAAAGGTAAATTAGGGCTTGGTGTTACCGGCAAATTCATTTCAGGAACGGTGTACCAGAATCAGGTATTATTGGTTAATAGACCAGGTGATACCAAAGTTGATGCGTCAGATTTGATTGATGATATCACTGAAAACAAAAAAACATCAACCGCAATTGGCATTGACCTTGGTGCGTTATACAAATATGACAAATGGCTAAGTGTTGGCGTTGTTGGAAAAAACCTGAACTCCCCGAAACTTGATGCACCTGACTATTTTGATATACAAAAATCAATAACTGTTTCCGGTGGTTCTGTTGAATTGAAACCGCAAGTACGTGCTGGCGTTGCTGTTGATCCTGTTGGCTGGGTTACGTTGGCGGCTGATCTTGATTTAACCGAAAATGACACGCTCGCTCCCGGAACTGTTATTGGCAGCACCTCCGTTAAAAGCAGAAACTTTGGTGGTGGCTTTGAAGTTAAACCAGCTTCATGGCTGAAAGTACGTGGCGGCGGTTACAAAAACCTTGCCATGTCGAGCAGTGGCAATGTGTTGACTGCTGGATTCAAGCTCTTCATGCTTGATGTTGATGGTGCTTTTGCTACAGACACCTTTACCATTGATGGCAATGAACTGCCAAAGGAGTTTAAAGTGAATGCTGCGATAAGCTTCTCCTTCTAAGCTGCTCATACAACAACAAAAGCCCCTGCTTGTACACACTTGCAGGGGCTTTTATACTTTTACCGCTATCCCCCATCGCCAACTCGTTCCAGCCTATCCTCAAGATCTGCATAAATTTCCTGCAACTCGTTAATCATATCCTGATCTGCTTTCCACAAGCCACGACCGTGGGCTTCGAGCATACGACCGACGATGTTCTTGATTGCCTGCGGATTGAGGGCGGCAAGCCTCTCCTTCATTTCGGGATCAAGGGCGTAGGTCTCGGCGGTTTTTTTGTAAACCCAGTCATCCACGCTGTGTGTGACGGCATCCCAGCCAAGCATGTAGGTGACGCGGTTGCTGATTTCTCCAGCACCACTGTGGCCATGCTTCAGCATTCCCTCAAACCATTTCGGATTGAGAAGTTTTGAGCGGTACTCAATGCGGAGCGCTTTTTCGGCATCATCCACCTTGATATCGGAGGTAAACGATTCAACATAGTTGAGCTTGACGTCGCCTGCTCGCGTGTTGCGGCGACGAGCAGCAAGCTGAAGTGAGCCGGATGAGGAGAAATAGTGGTCGATATCAGAGATACCGAACTCGGTGGAGTCAACCTGATGTACAACGCGATCAACCGAAGCGAGCATTTTCTGCAAAATAGCGGATTCATTTTCCCCTTTCCGACCACCACCATAGGCGCTGCTGTTGCGGCGAATAAAAAGATCATCGAGATCGTTTTCCGACTCCCATGCAGAATCCTCAATCATATCATCAACGTAGGTGCCATACGCGCCCGGCGCCTGAGTAAATTGACGGGCAGTTGCGCTCTCGAACGCCATGCCAGAGGCAAGCGCTTCATCAACATGTTTTTTGACAAAGTTCATCTCCAGCGGTTCATCAGCTTTGGCTGCCTCTTTGACCAGCCGGTCGAGCTGATCCATGAGCAGTCCAAAAGCGTCACGAAAAATCGGGCTGAGCTGCATGAGCACGTCAATACGCGGACGACCGAGCTTTTCAAGCGGCACGAGACTGTAGTGGCTGATTTTGCCAAACGCATCGTAAGCCGGTTCAGCACCAAGCAGCCTGATCACCACAGCCACCGCTTCGCCTTTGGTCTTGATGGTATCGAGACC
>CAIQSY010000251.1 GCA_903874585.1 uncultured Chlorobiaceae bacterium
GGCTGCGTTGCGGAGCGCTTCGTAGTGGCGCAGGCTGGTGACGAGCACACTTGCTTCTTGTTGTTTGTTCAGTCCCTCCGCAATGCCGCCCATCATGCTCTTCAGGCGGTCAAGACCATCTCCTTTGGCGGCAGCTATACCGCAAACATCGCCACCAGTTGCTGCTCGCAGTTGTTGCAGCCGTGCAGCGCTCTCGGTGGTAAGGTCGGTTTTATTGGCGATGACAATCAGGTGAGCCGTTGAGTATTGCTCCAAAAATGCTTGAATCTGGGGAACTTCGTCGCGATAATTGTTGAGACTAATGTCGAGGAGATAGAGAATCAGGTCGGCTTCAGAGATTTTTTTGTAACTGCGCCGAATGCCCTCATGCTCAATTTCCTCCTCGCCTTCGCGCAAGCCAGCGGTGTCGGTGAGGCGAAACATGGTCTTTTCATGCACAAAACACTCTTCGATGTAGTCGCGTGTTGTGCCAGGCTGATGGCTCACGATGGAGCGCTCTTCGCCAAGCAGCGCATTCAGTAACGTCGATTTGCCGGCATTTGGCTTTCCCGCAATAACGGTAGCCACACCCTCTTTCAACAGCCGACCGTGCTGGTAGGAATCAATCAGGCGCGAAAGCTCATCCTGCAAGAGATGCAGCTCCGCCTGAAGTGCGGTACGATTTTGGAACTCAACATCCTCCTCGCTGAAGTCAAGTTCAAGTTCGAGCAGAGCGCATGAACGCAGCAGCTCTTCGCGCATGGCATCAAGCCGGTTGGAGAGCGTACCCTGCATCTGGGTCACTGCAGTGCGGAATGCGGACTCGGATCGGGCGTGAATCATTTCGCCAATCGCTTCTGCCTGCAACAAATCAATTCGGCCATTGAGAAACGCGCGTCGGGTAAACTCTCCAGGTTCGGCTAACCGGCACCCTTCATCAAGCAAAACTTTCAGGATATGTTTCACCACAACAGGACCGCCGTGGCAACTGAATTCCACCATATCCTCCTTCGTAAAAGAGTTTGGCGAACGAAACACCAGCGCCACCACTTCGTCAATCAGCCCGTCGCTGTCGTGCATGGTGCCGAAATGAGCCATGAAGCCTTTCGATTGCTCAACGTGAAAAGCCGGATTTCCCTTTTTGCGGAACACTTTGTGGGCAATGTCAAAAACTCCTCTGCCGCTGATACGCACCACGGCGAGTGCCCCGACACCAACCGGCGTCGCTATTGCGGCAATTGGTTCTTGCTGCTGAATCGGAATTGATGTGGTGGTCATAGTCAGTTACAAGGGGTTTATGCAATATTCCGGCAACGAGTCAATCTTTCCGGCAATGCCCTCTTCTGCAAGGTTCTGCTCTTGACGCGGATCAAGTTTTGCAGACTCTTCCGCAAGTCGTGAATGCTCGATGCTGATTTTTGATTAACGTTAATTGTATTTTTAAAAGCACGTTAGCTCTGTTTGCACATATTTTGCAACGACTCCAATAGTTTAGGAATATCGTCTTGAATAATGCTCCATATCGTATCATTATCAACACCAAGATATCCGTGAATAATGCGATTACGCATTGCAACAATGGCACGCCATGCTATTTCAGGATAAGCCGTTCGCACATCATCCGGAATATGCGTAGCAGCTTCACCAATTAACTCAAGATTACGAAGCGTAGCATCATAGGTTAACCCGCTTTCAATAAATTCTTCTTGTGTAAATCCGTCCGTATAAGCCAATACTTTTTCAGCGAAGCTTATCATATCACGAACATAGAAGAACCATACTCTATTATGCGTGTTAGACATACAGCATCTCCGATTCAATAAATGGGCGAAGCTCTTGGCGTAAGGCTTTTTCGGTTACTAAATCAATAGTACAGCCGAACAAATCTTCGAGGTAAAAAAGAACGCCAAAATAGCGGCTGGATGTGGCTGGTCCATCAAAAGCTATAAGAACATCAATGTCGCTTGTAGCTTTTGCTTCATTGCGAGCGTATGAGCCAAAGAGCGATAAATGGGTAACTCCAAAGCGCGCTTGTAACTCGGGTTTGCTTTTAGCTAAAAGCGCTAATATTTCATTTTTTGCAAGCATTGATATTTCTCCAGAATACTTTTTGATAAAACCCTAAGAAAAGCAAATGTTTGTCTCTACTATGAAATCAATCTTGTCATTGCGGAGCGAAGCGATGGTTACTGAGCCTGTCGAAGTAAGAATCCACCTCATACCTGCATTCCTTTATTTTCCCGTCAACCTACCTTAAACACTTTCATCACTTCGTCGCCGAGATGGTTGATGACTTTGACTTGCATTAAAACTGTCATTTAGGGCAGCGCTTTACTTGATAATACTTCAATACCTCGTCCACAGCGGACTCGCCCGTTGCTGTTGTCTCGTCAAACAGATTTGCTGCAACAACTTTCTTGAGTTTGTGCAACTGCACCTCATCAAGACAATTGTACTTTTCCCACCACTCGGCAGTAAGATTGTCTTTGTATTTGAAACGGTGAATGATGAACGCTTCTGGCATCCACAGGATTTTGTGAAACTCGTCTATGTTTTTTCCGAAAGCTTCTTCGAAAAAAGACTTCCCGCGACCGATCTTGCCTTTTGTTGCGTTCAGAACTGCCTGCACTGATCGGATAAACTTGCGGTTCCAATGTTTCCCAATGTATTCTCGGTTATAAAAATAATCCAGATCGTCAATAGGATGATACTTCATCGGGAATGAGTATATCGTCACACTAAGCTCATCACACAAGTCGATATTGATTTTCAACCTGTAATACAAATCATCCGGTTTATCCTCAAAATTGTAGAGCAAGTAGTTGGCTAATTGCTTGATACCATGTGTTGCTGCACTGCGTATAGCATTTTCATAGGTATCTTTCATTGAGTAGTGGTCAAACGCAATTCGTAGCGGTCGGATATTGGTCTCTGCCAGCTTCTTCATTTTCTCGTCAGTTACGAGACGAGCGTCCACACCCTGAATAAAGAACCCCGCCGCAAGCAGCGGGGTATTTTGAAGAGAACTCTATCATACTTTACGCCCTCAAGAGGCGGGGAATATGACCCATAGAGATTTAATATATTAGAAACTACAGAAAAATTCCGCTCATTCTGGACATTTTCATTCATATCTTGAAAAAATCACTTCGTACTTTAATTTCTTTATTACTATACAAACAGCGCTCAAAGCAAGCCACACTCTCGATATGGCTGGTATGCGGAAACATGTCAACCGGCTGCACAGAGGTGAGCCTGTAGCCTGCTTCTGCAATATCTTTACCATCACGCGCAAGACTTGCGGGATTACAACTGACATACACAATTCGCTCTGGCTTAAGCTGAAGCATGGTTTTGATTGCTTTTGGGTGCATTCCTGCACGCGGCGGATCGGTCACAATAACCCGTGGCGCATCATATTCACCAAGCGTTTCAAGCATGGAATGAAAATCTTTCAGATCCACTTGAAAAAATGCCGCATTGGTAACTCTATTCAACACCGAATTATTTCGGGCATCATTGATGGAGCTTGCCACCACCTCCAAACCAACAGCTTGACGACAATGTTGTGCTAAATAAAGGGTGATGGTTCCCGTACCGCAATAAAGATCATAAACAGTATCATCAGGCTGCAACCCGGCAACCGCAAGAATGTTGTTGTAGAGCACTTCAGCCTGCGCGGTGTTCGTCTGAAAAAACGAGTTTGCTGATATGCTGAAATCAAGCGTACCAAGACGCTCGGTAATAGAGCCTTCACCACAAAGCGTAAACTCGGCATCTCCCGTCGCTACAGTATTATGGCGCTCAGTCACATTGTTGACCACCGTCAGCTTTTGCCCAGCCATACCCGCCTGCAGGTGCTGTGTATATCGCTGCATAAGCGTTTCGTCGTGCCACGACGTCACCAGATTCACCATAACCTCCTGGCGATTCTCACTGAAACGTACCACCAGATTGCGCAAAAAACCAGTATGCGCCTTAACACCATAAGGAGCAAGCGCGTTGGCAAGAGCAAACTCGCGGGTCAATGCAAGCACGCGATTCATCTCCTCTTTAGCAAGATAGCAATAGTCGATATCGATCACCTTTTCAAAATTACCCGGCGTATGGAAACCAAGCGCAAACTCTTTCGGGCGGGAAAGCTGCTCAAGCGAAAGCTCTTCAGGCAGCAGATAACGCATATTGGAGAATGAAAATTCAATCTTGTTCCGATAATGAAATGGGCTCGAAGCAGCGTAAACCTGATGGACGGGAGGAGCAGAAAATCCACCAAGATGCTCAAGAGCATCCGCAACCTTTTTCTGTTTATAAAGAAGCTGAGCGTCATAAAGAATGTGCATCAGCTTGCAGCCACCACAGACACCAAAATAGGTGCATAACGGATCGGTACGTTCCGGGGAAGGCTCAAGAATCTCGACGGCGATTGCCTCAATGTAGCGTTGACGCACCTTTTTAATCCGAGCAGAAACGCGATCGCCAACAGCAACCATACCGCTCACCATCACCGCCATACCGTTATCAAGACGCCCGAAACATTGATCTTTTTCAGCAAGATCAGTCACCGTCAAGGTAAGAGTATCACCTTTCATGAAACGCTCTTCCTCCATAACAAAAAAATAAACGAGATTAAGAAAACAACAAACGACACGCCAAGCCGCTCAATCAACACGATTTTGACGCATACGCCAAGGCTGTACAATATTCTTTAAAACCCAGGAAAAAAAAAGATAGATGAAGGCTGCGCTGCCAATACCAATGATCATACCAGCAAGCAGATCACTTGGATAGTGAACGCCAGTATAGGCACGAGAAAAAGCAATCGCAAAAGCGTAGAAAATGATAATCCCGGTAAAGAGCTTTTCAACCAAAACACCTCGATGGAAAAAAATCCAGAGCATGGCTGCAACTGAGGCTGCATTTGCGGCATGAGATGATGCAAAAGAGTAGCTGTGCGGCTGATTAATCAACAGTCGTACATGATCGAGCGCAAAACAGGGACGAATACGCTGAACAAGCGGTTTGAGAAGACCTGAAGCAATAAAATCTGCCAGTCCAAGAGACGCAAAAACTAACAGAAGTAGAGCAATACCTGACTTTCCTGCACGAACTAGCACAAAAAGAGCTATGAGCAATAAAATATGTCCAGAGAGCTTAGGCGCTGTTAAAAAGACCATCAGATCATCCAATGCGGGATGAACCAGAGAGAGGTTCAACAACCGAAAGAGCCAGATATCAACTTGTTCCAACAACGCCATAAGAATAGACTACTTTTTAGCGCCCCCTTTTTTCTGTTTCTTCGAAGCATTTGAAGAAGGAGCTACTAAACTGACAGGAGGCAGATCATCCGCCGTCGTCGTTTTATTGATGTAAAACTGCTGTGCAACACTGAAAATGTTAAACATCAAATAATAAAGCCCTAAACCAGCAGGCATATTATTGAAGAAAAGTAGCATCATGGCAGGGAACATATACATCATCACCTTCATCTGCTCATTCGACTGCGTCGTCGGTGTAATTTTCTGCTGAAGATACACCGTCACTCCCATAAGAATCGGGAAAACAGCAATATGATCACCATACATCGGTATCGAGAATCCAAAATTAAGAATTGAATCCGGTACCGATAAATCTTTTGCCCAGAGAAAACTATGCTGACGAAGTTGAATGGATGAACGGAACACATAAAACATGGCAAAAAGCAGTGGCATTTGCAGCACAACAGGTAAACATCCGCCAACAGGATTAACACCAGCCTCTTTATAAATCCGCGATAATTCACTCTGCAACTTCGCTGGATTATCCTTGTACTTCTCCTGCAGCTCCTTCAACACTGGCTGAAGCGCCGACATTTTTTTCATCGACTTGGTAGAAGCCATTGAAAGCGGATAGGTCACCAGTTTGATAAGAAAAGCAAAAATAATGATGATGAGCCCATAATTACCAACGAAACCATTCATCCAGTTGAAAACTGGAAGAATCACGTACTCCGCAACAGGCCTTGTCAACCAGTCCCATCCAAAATCCATCACCTTTTCAAGACCGACATGCTGTGCTTTAACAATGTTATAGTCGAGCGGTCCAAGATAGAGATTGAACTTATTATTCGTAACAGTACCAACTGCGGGAACATCCATCTTCAACGCAGCGACATAATTTTCAAAATCACTACCTGCAGCACGTTTACCATCGAGATAGATTCCTGATGTTTTGCCTTGAGGGATAAGAGCCGCAACAAAATATTTATTTCGTACCGCAACCCACTGTGCTTCACCCGATTGCTCTTCGCGAAAAACCTCATTCGGTTTGCTTGCATCAATCTTCACCTGACTACCACCAAGAAAAGCACTTGCCCAAGTACTCTGGGCTTCATCCTGTTTATTTTTCTCAGAATAGGCAATGCCACCATCCCATTGTACCTGATATTCGTTACCTGCGAGTTCATTGGCAAAACCGGTCAAGTTCACATCGTAACCAACATTGTAGCTATCACCACCAAAAGTGTAGGTGATTTCAATTGCCCGCTGCGGTGCAACATCAAGGTGATAACGCAAGGAATAACGATCTTTGCCAGTAATTGAACGCAATGTATCAAGCGTCACTGTCTTGAAATAGAGATCACGCGTATCAATTCTCTTCCCTTCACGCGTTAAAAACAACAGTGAAAGCGCGCCATTTTTACTGTTACTGATCATATCAAACGCTTTGAGATGACCATCAAGGTGTTTTTTAAGCACCAGAGACTTTAATGTTGCTCCTTTTGATGACATCGTTGCCTTAAAGACATCATTCTCAATCGTAAAGAGTTTCTCTTCACCACCTGCAGAAGCTGCAAATGACCCAAAATTATCAGTAACAGGGATTTGAGCCAAAGTAGCTGAAGAAGGTTGTGCCGTTTGCACTGTCTTGACTGCCACTGGCGGTGGAACAGGCTTATGTTCTGGCGCCATAAACTGAAGCCAGACCATCATAATAACCGCTATAATTGCAAGACCAGTTACCGAATTTTTATCCATGACAACGCACGTTATTATTTACCAGAAAAATCATTTTTACGACCAGAACCAGATGGAACAGGATCAAAGCCGCCTTTAGAAAAGGGATTGCAACGAAGAATACGCCAGACTGTCAGCCACAATGCATAAAAAAAATTGTGTTTCTGAAAAGCCTCCAGCGCATAACTGGAACAACTAGGAATATACTTACAGGAGGGACCAAGCAAAGGAGAGAGAAATGCCCGGTAAAATTTTATCAGCGCTATCGGTAGTTGATTAATCACCTTCCAGCTCTTCATACACCTACAGCTCCTTAACCCGATAAAAAACTTTTACAGCCTTACAAAATAATGGTCAAGGCTCATCTAATAATCTAAGAAAGCACCATACTTCCCATAACATAACGAATCTCTTGCCGAAATGCTTCAAGAGTAGGGAAACTCTTCATTCGGCTGATGTAAATAAACGCAATACAAAGCTTTTCACCTGCCATAGTACCCTTATCTATAAAAAGAGAAGGTTTTTCAAGACGATACGCTTCACGCATCATCCTTTTCACACGATTACGCCGAACTGCAGAAGAGATATTTTTTTTGCTGACTGTGAACAAAACCAATGGAAGAGTACCATGACTATGCTCTTCAGGTTTAAGAGAAGTATAAACAAGACGTAAAAAATGACCTTTCACACTTTTTCCACCACTGAAAAGCACGGCGATCAGTTGCTTTTTTCTAAGAATCTCATGCTTGCGCAGTGAGTAAATCTGTAGTGTATCCAAAACCTGAATATCAACGAGCAGTGAGCGACAAAAAAAATTTACGGACGAGCTGTACCCATATCACAACTGACTGTCAAAGAGTGACGTCCTTTTGCTCTTCTTGCAGAGAGAACTTTACGGCCATTTTTCGTGGACATTCTCTGACGGAAACCATGTTTGTTTCTTCTTTTTCTATTACTCGGCTGAAAGGTTCTTTTCATCGCTTAGCACTCCACACTTGTTTAAAAGTAAGAATAGGTATTCAAAATTAGACGGTTTTGAATTTAACACAATAAACAATGAATAACAAACTTGAGTTCAAACGAACATGACGTACGATGCAAATTCACGATCGACCCATGCGGCTCATAGTAAGAATTCCACATAATATTTTTGATTTACAGAATGTTGATAACTTGTGGATGAAAAAATAATACAGCCCGATAAAATGCAATAAATGCAACAGAATCAAGATATCCACAAATGTTGATTAAAAAGAATGGACTTTTAGATAAAACACTATTTAATAAGAGATTAAGGTGTTGATAATATTATAACAAACAAGGCCTCTTATGGAATGGATTTCATTAAATGAAATTGTTTTTTATCCACACAAAAAACTAACTTATGCACAATAAATGTTGATGATGTTCGTCATACGACTGATATCATAAGCAAATGCCTTAGTGTTATAATGATAAATACATCAAAAACACAAAGAAGCATACCCTTAGACAACCAAGAAAACACAGCTCAATGGAGCAGCAAATTTGGGACACCTGTCTCTCGATTATTAAAGAAAAAATTAATCCTCTCGCATTTAAAACATGGTTTTTTCCAATTAAACCATTGAGTTTTTCAAATAGTGAACTGACCATTGAAGTACCAAGCCAGTTTTTCTATGAATGGATTGAAGAGAACTATTCATCGTTTTTAAAGCAAGCACTGAAAGAAGCGATTGGTCCTGAAGCGCGATTGATGTACTCAATTGTGATGGATAAATCGCAAGGGCAACCTGTGACTATTGAGTTGCCACATCATCATGCTATGAACAGTGATTTTATTGCTGCAACTCGTCTTACAGACATCCCAACAAAACAAAGTGAAGAATTTGATCGTAATTTAGCTCGTTTTGAAACGCATCTGAACGCTAAATATACTTTTGAAACACTCATTCGAGGGGATTGTAACTCATTAGCTTTTGCAGCAGCAAAAGCGGTAGCGCAAAGTCCTGGGCAAAACGCCTTTAATCCACTGGTGATTTATGGTGGTGTAGGACTTGGAAAAACACATATTATGCAGGCAGTTGGTAATAGTGTTCGTGAAAATAGATTGTCGGAACGCGTATTGTATGTTTCAAGTGAAAAATTTGCGATTGATTTTGTTAATGCCATACAAAACGGGAAAATCCAAGAATTTTCCTCTTTTTATCGCTCTATTGATGTCCTGATTATTGATGATATTCAATTTTTTTCAGGTAAAGAAAAAACCCAAGAGGAAATTTTTCACATCTTTAATACGCTTCATCAATCAAATAAACAGATTATTCTCTCGGCAGATCGACCGATTAAAGATATTAAAGGTATTGAAGATCGTTTAATTTCACGATTTAACTGGGGCTTATCAGCAGATATACAACCGCCTGATTACGAAACGAGAAAAGCTATTATTCTCAGTAAACTTCAGCAGAATGGTGTTAATCTTGATGAGGCAGTTATTGAATTTATTGCCACTAATGTTACGGAAAACGTCAGAGAGCTTGAGGGTTGTATTGTGAAATTACTCGCCGCTAAATCACTCGATAATCGTGAAATTGATTTAGCCTTCACAAAATCAACACTTAAAGACATTATCAGGCACACAACAAAACAATTAACCTTAGATACTATTGAAAAGGCTATCTGTGCATACTTTTCTATTACACCAAATGATTTAAAGGGAAAGTCAAAAAAGAAAGAGATATCTGTAGGACGTCAGGCAGCTATGTATCTTGGGAAATTAATGACTGATTCATCACTGAAAACCATTGGTCTCCATTTTGGTGGGCGAGATCACTCAACGGTTATTCATGCCGTTAATACAATGAGTAAAAAAGTCTCACTCGAAAGTGAAGAACGAAAAAAAATTGAAGAAATTAGGAAACGTATTGAAATCTTGTCAATGTAATAAGTTGTGAGTGTGGATAAGTTGTGAGTGCGGTGTTCAGTATATCTTGATAACAGGGAGGTTATCCACAAAGAGATATAAGAACAAAAATTTATCAACAGATGATACACAACGGTGAGTAAGAGTTATCATCATACTATCAACAGAAAAAAGAGTTTATAAAAAGAAGATAAATGATTTTTATAAAACAAGATAAGGTTTCCATTACTATAACATATCACGATTTCCACACAAACAACAACAACAACAAATTTTTTTTATCAATAAATCTTTAATGTTGCAATAGATGAACTTCGCCTCTTCGATTCGTCAGCTTCAGGATCCAGTGAGTAAAGTAGCACAAGCTATTCCTGCTAAAACTATGGATCCCCGTTTTGAAAATGTTCATTTTTCTTTGGAACCAGGTTCTTTAACGCTGTTTGGAACTGATGGAGAAATTTCTATTACTGCTAAAAGTACTGTCGAAACGTCCGACAACGTACATATTGGTGTTAATGCTAAAATACTTCAAGATTTTTTACGGAGCATGTATGATACCTCAATAACGTTCAAAATCGAACGCCAGGAGATTAGTGATCACGGTATGATGCACATTATGACTGACAAAGGTAAGTACAAAATTGCTTGCCTTTTTGAGAGTAAACAGGAGAAATATGAAAAGTTGTATGATCTCTCGCTTGAATTTGAAACGTCTGAATTCTTAGATTTAATTCATAAAACGACGTTTGCCTGCAGTATTGATGGTATGCGTCCCGCTATGATGGGTGTTCTTTTTGAATTGGAAGGTAATACTATTACAGCAGTATCGACTGATGGTCATCGATTGGTACGATCAAGAAAAAGTTCATCTTTTGAGGTTGGTGACAAACAGAAAATTGTTGTGCCAGCTCGAGTACTTTCTATCCTTCAAAAGCTCGCACAAGCTGAATCGTTAACCATGTCGTTAGATATCGATCGTCGATTTATTCGTTTCGTGAGTGGTACTATCATTTTAGACGCAGCACTTATTATTGAACCGTATCCAAATTATGAAGCTGTTATTCCATTAGAGCATGATAAATCAGTGATTATTGATCGCGTTTCTATTTATGATTCAGTGCGTCGCGTCGGGCGTTTTTCCAGTATTGGTGATATCAAAATGGTGATTGACGGTGCTGTGCTGCAATTAATCGCTGAAAATATGAGTGATGGAGAAGCTGCACAGGAGGAGCTACCCTGCACTTATACAGGTGATCCTATTACCCTTGGTTTTAATGCAAAATTTATTGAAGCAGCGCTTGCTCATTTAGATGATCAGCAGATTTGTATTGAGCTTAAAAGCCCCACTACAGCAGTCATTTTTAAACCACATAAAGAGGTTGAGGATGATAAGCTTATTATTCTGGTCATGCCTGTACGGATTAATAACTGATATCTGAGGTATTTTTTTTGAAATTACAGAAACTACATTATGAAAATTTTCGGAATCACTACGCTCTGACTTTTGAACCAAGTGAGGGTATTAATCTCATTTATGGTCTCAATGGTTCAGGGAAAACATCAGTGCTTGAGGGTA
>CAIQSY010000252.1 GCA_903874585.1 uncultured Chlorobiaceae bacterium
ATTTAACAACCACCTCGCCATCCATCGTTATTCGACCCGTACAGAACCGCTATTTCGACAGCATTGTGTGGTTGAATATTGATGGAGAAGCGTACCGCAACAATCACGCGGTCAAGCCGCATCCGCTCTTTGGCGACAAACGGGTACGGCAGGCGCTCACCATTGCTATCGACCGTCAATCCATTATCGATGGCTTCATGGGGCCGGAGCACGCCACCATCGTCAACACCTCGCTCTCGCCAGCCTATCGTGAACTTGCCGACACATCGCTTGACCCTTACAACTACAATCCTCAACGTGCCTTAGCAATGCTCCACGACGCTGGCTGGAGTGCTGGACCAAATGGTATTCTCCAGAAAAATGGCAAGAAGTTTTCCTTTGAACTCGCGGCTCCAGTCGGGAACCCAAGGCGCAACTATGCGGCCACAATTATCCAGCAGAATTTGCGCGATATTGGCATTGACTGCCACCTGAAATTTGACGAAGGTTTGGTGTTCAATAAAAGCCAGAATGAGTTCCGTTACGATGCAGCACTTTCGGGAATGGCGGCGGAAACACTCCCATTCCAGCTCATCATCTGGGGCTCAAACTTTGCCGAACGCCCGTTCAACTCCTCAGCCTTTCAGCATCAGGAGCTTGACACCATTATTGCAGCGTTAAGTAATCCTCAGCCAAATGAACAACGACTGGCGCTCTGGAAACGCTATCAGCGCATTCTGCATCACGAACAGCCACGAACCTTTCTCTACTATTACGACGAACTTGAAGGGTTCAGCAATCGCATCCAGAATGCCAATGTCAACCTGATTTCAACGCTCTACAACGTTTATGAGTGGCGCATCAAGTGAGTCATCGCTGTGGTTTGTCGCCTGCGGTGATTTTTGCTATATTCATTCACTTTTTTCTACAGCAGTTCATCATAATCCTGCCCTAACTCACGAAATTATCGATCTATGCCTCGTTACACACCCGAACAACTTGCACGCCGCAACGCCTCCGTCTGGACTAAAGTGCAAGGCATCCTCGCCCCGATTCAGTTTCTCATGTTTATTGCCGGTATCACGGTCACTTATCTCTATAAAGAGGGGATCTGGATTGATGATTTCACATGGATAACCATTTTCGTCACACTCAAAACCTTCATGCTTGTTCTGATTTTTGTAACTGGCGGATTTTTTGAACTTGAGGTTTTCGGGCAATTCGCCTTTGTTCATGAATTCTTCTGGGAAGATTTTGGCAGCGCTATTGCCATGATTGTGCATATCGGTTACTTTGTTCTCTTCTTTATGGGGCTTGATGAAAGCACACTGATTTCAACGGCACTGCTCGCTTACCTGAGCTACCTCATTAATGCCGCACAATTTGTTATCCGCCTCCTGCTTGAAAAGCATAATGAGAAAAAGCTCAAGCAAAATCAGGCAATCTGATTACCATCCCGACAGTAAACTGTTATGAAAGTAAAAGCTATTGTCTTCACGGGTGTTCGACAAATCGAACTCGCTGAAGTTACCTTGAAACCCATCTCCTCTACCGATGTGCTGGTTGAAACCTGGTGGTCATCAATCAGCACCGGCACGGAAAAGATGGCATACAACGGCCTTATCCCTTCCCCTCCGTTTATCTTCCCATTTATACCAGGGTACGAAACGGTGGGAAAAATTATTGAAGTTGGCGAACACGTCAACGACAGCCTGATTGGCAAATTTGCCTACGTGGCAGGGTCATTCGGTTATGAGGATGTGAACGCTGCTTTTGGCGGTGCGTCCGAGTACATTGCCTGCCCTGTGGAGAGCATTACCGTCCTTGAAAATATTGAACATCCAGAGTCTGGCATCGCCCTGCCGCTTGGAGCAACCGCACTGCATATTGTTGATCTGGCACAGGTTGAGGGCAAAAAAGTGCTGGTGCTGGGGCAAGGTGCCGTCGGGATTCTTGCTGCAGAAATTGCCTCATTGATGGGAGCAAAACTTGTGGCGGTAACTGAGCCGAACAAAAATCGCCTGAAACTCTCGACTGCTGACCTCAAGGTAAATCCCGATACGGAGGATGTTTCTGCCGCACTTGCCGGTCATGAATTTGATGTGCTGATTGACAGCACCGGCATTATGAGCGCAATTGATACCGGTCTGCGTTTTTTGAAATTCCAAGGCACAGTGATTTTTGGTGGTTACTACCAACGCATTAATATAGACTACTCTCAAGCGTTCCAGAAAGAGCTCTCATTCATTGCAGCCAAACAGTGGGCAAAAGGCGATTTGGAGCGCGTGCGCGAACTGATTGCGCAGCACAAGCTGAACGCTGAACGAATTTTTACCCATGAGCACACGGTGGATGGTCAAATTACCGGCGCCTATCTGCAAGCCTTCACCGATCCCGACTGCCTTAAAATGATCCTTCGCTGGAAAACCGACAAAAGCTATCTCGCCTGATGAGTGCACGAACCATCGCTATTTACGGCAAAGGTGGTATTGGCAAAAGTTTCACCACAACGAACCTCAGCGCCACCTTTGCGATGATGAACAAACGCGTGCTGCAACTCGGCTGCGACCCCAAGCACGACTCCACAACCTCGCTCTTCGGCGGCATTTCGCTGCCAACAGTGACCGATGTTTTTGCGGAGAAAAACGCCCGCAATCAGCAGGTTGCCATCAGCGACATTGTCTTTCGTAGAGATATTCCCGATTTTCCACAACCGATTTACGGCATTGAACTTGGCGGTCCACAGGTTGGACGAGGATGCGGCGGTAGAGGCATCATCTCAGGATTTGATCTCCTTGAAAAGCTCGGCATTTTCAAGTGGGATATTGACGTTATTCTGATGGATTTTCTTGGTGATGTGGTGTGCGGCGGCTTTGCTACGCCACTCGCCCGCTCACTCAGCGAAGAGGTGATTCTTGTCACCAGCAATGACCGCCAGTCAATCTTTACCGCGAACAACATCTGCCAGGCGAACAACTATTTCCGCACCATTGGTGGAGCATCGCGTCTGCTCGGCATGATTATCAACCGCGACGACGGTAGTGGTATGGCAGAAAAATACGCCGAAGCAGCAGGGATTACCGTGCTGATGAAAGTGCCCTACAACGCCGATGCACGCGACCGCGACGACAGTTTCGACTTCGCCATCCGCCTTCCTGATGTGCACGAAAAGTTCCAGAAGCTGGCTGCCGATATTCTCGCCAACCGCATTACGCCCTGCAAAGCCGCCGGTCTTGAGTTCATGGATTTTGTGCGCCTCTTTGGTGATGTCAGCAACGACGCTCCATTCGCAGCAACAGCCGATGAGCTGTTCGGGCGCAAAGAGAACATTGCCGTTGCAGAGAAAAATAGCTCACTCAACAGTGACCAGCAAAAAATGGCTCGCTGTGTTGAAAAGCTTGGAGCGAATGAGCAGAAAATTTACCGGCTGGCAGAGCTTGAGAAAAAAACCATCAGCGAGATTGCGGTGCTGATGCAACACGAAGAATTCGCCGTTCGAGAACTGCTTGCAAACGCCCGCAAAGAGCTGCGGCGGTTGTTTTTTGAGGGATAATGTTTGACTGCTAACCAAAAAGTAAAACCATTACAACGCCCATCTCCATCCTCTTCGTCTGCTATGAAAACATCTGCCGTTCGCCGATGGCGGAGGGGATATTTTCGGCGCTTATTGCCCAACATGGATTGCAGCACTGCTTTTCGGTGAGTTCTGCTGGAACCGTTCCTTATCAGCGCGACTCCCCTCCCGACAATCGAGCGACTGAGGTGCTTTTGCGGCACAACATCAACATCTCTGCACTTCGAGCGCAGTGCATTGACGATGTTGATTTGCACGCTTGCGAGTGGATTTTTGTGATGGATTATGAAAACTACGAGGAGGTTGACCGTTACCTTGCCACTCTTCATCGTCCACGACTTCATCTCATGATGGATTTTGTTGCTGAACATTCGGGCGAGGAGATTCCCGATCCCTATTACGACGGATTTGATGCTTTTGAACAAGTCAAGGAACATCTTTTTCTTGCGTCGGAGCATATTCTTGCCATGCTGATGGCTCATTATCCCCATTTGCAAGAAGCCGCGATGCAGTAGCTATGGCGGTTGTTTGCCGTCATAACTGATTTTAAAAAAGCCGTTAGCTGCTTTTACTGGTGTACACGGAATATTGATGACGTAGAGTGTGCCAGAAGATGCGGCGATCCACAGGTATAAGCTGGGATAACCTTAAGGATTTATGATGATGCATTTTTGCAGAAGCTTTGTGATTTTTCAAGAAAAATCTGATTCTTGAAAGGAGTAGATTTTCATCCAATAAATAATGACTTTAAATGTAACATAAGTCAGGTATGGCTGCTGCATTAATTGGTATGAGCCGTGTAACGTTTCTTTCGAAATTGCATCACTATGGCGTTCCTATGATTGACCTTAATGACGAGGAGCTTGCCAATGATGTACGCAATGCGTGAGGAAAATGCATCTCGGTGTGTTGTTAATACAACACCACTTATTGCGTTAACCGCAGCAACCGGTACTCTTGATGTGCTTCGTTTTTTGTATTCACAAATTCTTCCTGACTTCTGCCAACTTTGCAAAATTTCTTGCGCAAGAAAAATAAGTCATTATTTTTTTGTTAGTTAGTGTTTTCTGATTCGTCAGTTTCCGCACGACATGCTATCTTTGCTTCATGCGTGGAGACTTGACAATCCGAAAGGTTAAGACTGCCTCGGGGGCAACCGCCGTTCAGGTGGTCCGCAATGAGGGAAAGACGCGTGCCATCATCAAGCACGTCGGTAGTGCTCATAGAGAGAGCGATCTGTTGATGGCAGAGGCAGTGAAGTATGCCGAAGCCCATCGCAGACAGCCGTCATTGTTTCCCGAAACACCCAGCCAGACAAACTCTCCACAGCATCTGGATCTCTCTCATGCCGAACTTGTCGATGTAACGCATCAGTTTGCCCGCACTGCGCTGTTTGCTTGCGCCCGGATGTGTGGCTTGGGAGCCCTGCTGCCATCCAGACGACTCGCGATGTACTGCAGGAGACCTTCAGCCTTGTGTTGTACGATGTCACCACGCTGTACTTGGAAGTCTTTCAAAGAATACGACTTTCAGAAACCGGGCTTCTCCAAGGACAACAAACCCCAGCAGCCGCAAATCGTCATTG
>CAIQSY010000253.1 GCA_903874585.1 uncultured Chlorobiaceae bacterium
GATCCCGATATGGTCTGCCTTGCGAAACCGCTTGGCGGCGGTTTGCCGTTGTCAGCCGTTATCGGTAGTGAAAAAGTGGAGGATGTTCTGAGCTATGGCAACCACGGCACCACGTTCGGTGGCAACCCTGTGGCGTGCGCGGCAGGTATTGCCATGATTAACGCCATCCACGAAGACAAGCTGATGGAAAATGCGGAGAGCGTCGGTGCGTTTATTCGTGACGGCTTTAACAAGCTGGCGGCAAAGCATCCACAGATTCTCGAAATACGCCAATATGGCTTGATGATTGGTGTTACTGTTGATAAAGAAGCAAAATATTACGTCACCAAAGCGCTGGAGAAGCGTGTACTTATCAACGCTACCAGCGTTAATGTTATCCGACTTTTGCCACCACTGACTCTCAGCCTTGAAGAGGCTCAACATTGTCTTAAAATACTTGATGAAATCTTTACCGAAGAAAAAGCAGCCGCAACAGCCGCAGAAAAAAGCTGCTGAACAAGCAAAAGCAATGCCGCTCGGAGCAATCAATTATATCATGATTGCTCTCGGGACGCTGGTGATTGCCGGAAGCTATCTGGGAATGTTCCTTGAGCAGAAGGTTGATGGTATTTTTGCACTGTACATCAGCCCTGTTACACTTATCGGTGCTTATGTCTGGATTGTTTTCGCAATTCTCTACCGACCAAAATCGCATAAAAAGCAACCAGCTTAAACCAGCTCAATCGATTTAATCGAGCTGAAAACGGATGGGAACGGTAAACCAGACTTTCACGGGTTTGCCGTTCCATATCCCGGGATAATATTTCGAGGTCATCACCGACTTGATGGCAACCTCATCAAACGCATCACCGTTCGCGGGAATGCGTTTTGTTATCATTGCTTTGATTGGTTGCCCATCCTCCCCAATCAGCACAGCAACAAACACTTTACCTGTTATGCCAGAAGCTCTTGCGCGCTCGGGATAGATCGGTTTTTTCCGTTCCCGAAAGCTTGGCATAGTATCGCAAGCAACAACCATGGGCACATCATCGCCTGTGGCAGCGCCGCCGCTTCCGCCACCTGTCGCGCTGGCGGAGCCGATGACGGGTGTTTGCGCTGCTGCTTGTCGTCGTTCGGTCTGCGTGGCAATGTTCTGCTCTGGTGGAGCTTCAATTTGGGTGACTGGCTTGATGGTGCCAACATTGGATGGCAGCGGCGCTGCAGCGGGCAATAATGGTGGTGGCGCGGCGTTTGGCGGTGCAGCAGCCGTTCGCTGATGGAGTGGCGCTGGCGGAGGAAGCAGCGTTACCTGCGTTACCATTTCATGTGAGAGCATTGTTGCATCATCATTATTGAACAAGCCTGTCCATGTTGTAAGCTGTTGCCAGTTTGCGGCAATGAGCCAGAAGAGCGCAAGCAGCAGCACTCCGGTCACAACACCTTGCGCAAGAAAACGATGCGCCTGACGCCGAAGCACAAGATTACCATACGGTAATTGGCGTAAACGGTCGGTATCAAGAAACTCGTCGTCAAACGATGATAATGTGGCTTTTCTGCGCACAGGTTGCTGATCGGTTATTTTCGGTTTTGAGACCACCTGAAGAGGCTCCTTTACTGATTCCAGCCTTACATCGCTCGTTGAATTTCAAGTGCATCCTGCTCGGTGTAATCTTCCAGACTGAAGCGCTCAATGTTCATAAGATTCAGTTCATCAAGAAGAGCAACGAGATGGCGATACTTGGCTTCCTCACTGATTTTTATAACAATCACGGTTTTTTTGTTTGACGTCACCTGCTGCTTCAGAAGCTGACGAAGCTCACTGCTCAACGCTAACTGCCGACTATCGCGGGAATCGTACAGGGGAACTCTTTGTGGCGCTGCACTTCCAAGCGAGCAATAGGCCATTGAATCATCGGCAATCCGCAACGTCAGGACGTTGTTCGCCGCCACTCTCACTTCACTGCCTTCCGGCGGCGTCTTGATCTCCATGGTGTTCAATTTTGAAAAAGTGGTCGTCAGCATGAAAAAGGTGAGAAGCAGAAACGCCACATCCACCATCGGCGTCATATCAAGATGAAAGCCGAGCCGTTGTGGGCGCTTTCTGCCTTTTCTGGAAAAGCGGCGACCACTCGGCGAATCAACAATGCCCATCAGCGCACCTCCTTTTCAAGAAGTGTGACAAGGTTGAAGGTGAGCAGATTTGCTTTTTTATAGACCTTGATCACCTTGTTGACCGCCGCAAAGTCGGCATTGCTATCGGCACGAATAACAGGGCGAAGTTTGGGGTCAGCGAGGCGAGCAGCGATCACAAAATTTTCTAACTCAGCCAGTTCAACCCGAAAATTTTCAGCCACTTTAAAATGTTTCAGCGAATCGGCAATCGCCGCCGAAGGCAATCCTGCTGCTTCCAACTTTGGTTTTATGACGCTGTTGAACATTTTCTCCCGCGACTGCTGCGATGAAACACCCATCATAAAGGCATTGTTGCCACTCACCGTCACCGTCAAAACATCCGATTCCGGAAGTTTGAGCTGTGAATGCGATGAGGGCAAATCAATCTTCACCTTTTCCGGCGGACGAAACTTGGTGGTGAGCATGAAAAAAGTGAGCAGGAGAAACGCCACATCCACCATCGGCGTCATATCAATCCGTATCCCGACCCGTTTAGGCTTGATTCTCGACATCAGCGATCTGGTTTGCCGGTTCCAAGAGTCTGTATAATGTAGAACGCAGCCTCATCAATCATGTAGGTGAAGCGGTCAACTCTGCTGGTAAAAACGTTATAGGCGATAATACCCATAATACCACCGAAAATACCGAGCGCGGTATTAAACAGCGCTTCGGAGATGCCTTGCGAGAGCTGCACGGCGTCAGGTGCACCACTTGTGGCCATAGCGGTAAACGCACGAATCATGCCGATGGTTGTCCCCAGAAGTCCGACCATTGTAGAGATTGAGGCTATGGTGGAGATGGCTGTAAGATTATTCTCGAGCAGCGGCATCTCCATAACCGTCGCCTCCTCAACCGCTTTTTCCATCTCGCTGACCTTTTTCTCCCGATCGGTGACATTATACTCGTAGAGCTTTTTGTACCGATCAAGCACAGCGCGAAGCACGGCGGCAAGCGAGCTTTGATGATCGTCACATTGTGCAATCGCCTTATCAATGGCGCCGTTGTCAATATCCAGTTTGAGGCTTCGCACAAACTCAGGAATATTTCCCTTGCCCGCCGCCTTGTTCAACGCGATGAGCCGCTCAACCGTATAGGCTATCAACATGAGAATCAGCGCCAGAAGCACCGAAACTATCGGACCGCCTTTCCATGCCGCATGGAACATCGAAGCCGGTGGCGTGGTGCCCATCCACATATAAAAACCGAGAGAGACTGCATAGGTGACGAGAAGCAGCAATCCAGTAAAATATCCCTGTTTCATAAAATCGTCAAGGTTTTGATTTATCCTGTAACAAGTAAAGCGTTACGATGCACTTTTATTAATTTGCTTATACTGTAGCCGTGCAACAATCACCATTATCGAACATCAGAGGAGCATCTTGTCCGGCTGATAGGCTCATTGTTGCAAGAGAACAGCGATTGCGTCACTGCCTGTTGAGCGTGAATGTAGTAAATATCGGTGATGTTTTTTTCATGGCAATCGCGTCAGTCGTTAGAACTCAAGCCGCAAACGGTACATTTTTTGCTAACATTTTGGTGATTTGAAAAAGAGTGATGATTCCACAAGCAGTAATTGATGAAGTGCGGCAAGCTGCCGATATTGTTGATATTATCGCTGATTATGTAACGCTTCAGCCATCAGGGCGCAACTACAAAGCGCTCTCGCCCTTTACGGTGGAGAAGACGCCCTCGTTTGTTGTTTCGCCCGATAAGCAGCTTTACAAATGTTTTTCGAGCGGAAAAGGCGGCAATGTCTTCTCGTTTGTGATGGAGATGGAGAAGGTGCCGTTTATTGATGCGCTGAAGCTGGTTGCCAAACGGGCGAACATTGATATCAGCCGCTTTACCGAAAAAAAAGAGCAGCGCACCTCACCGGAAGAGCAGAGCCAGACAGAGCTGCTCCGCTGGACGGCGAAATTCTATCACGACACCTTGGGGCGCGAAGCGGGTGCGGTGGGGCGCACGTATCTCTCCACCGAACGCGGGCTCTCCGATCAAACCATCAACAACTTCGGGCTTGGCTATGCGCCCGATGCGTGGGATTCCCTCTTTACCGCAGCAAAACGGGCAGGCATGGCACAAGAGCATCTGGTGGAACTCGGGCTCATTGCACACAACAAGCAGGGCAGCTCCTGCTACGACACTTTTCGCAATCGCGTGATTTTCCCCATTTTCTCTGTCGGTGGTCAAGTGGTTGGCTTTGGCGGGCGTATTTTGCAGAGCGATCCTCAAGCGCCAAAATATCTCAATTCATCAGAGAGTGCCATTTTTGAAAAATCGAAGTTGCTCTACGGACTTCATGCGGCAAAGAATGAGATTCGTCGGCAGGAGCGTGCCATTCTTGTGGAAGGGTACATGGATGTTCTCGCACTGCATCAGGCGGGAATGACCAATGCGGTTGCGTCGTGCGGCACATCGCTGACACGCTATCAGGCGAAGGTGCTGCATCATTACACCAAGCGCGTGCTCTTTATGTACGATGCCGATCGTGCCGGACAAAAGTCGATGATGAGCGGAATTGATATTCTCCTCTCCGAAAATGTTACGCCATCGGTCGTTATTCTGCCTGAAGGCGATGATCCCGACAGCTTTGTGCGTCGTGAAGGACGGGAGCATTTTCTCCAGTTTGCTGAGGAGAAGATGCTCTCGTTTCAGGAGTTTCAACTGCGCTATTTTACAGAGTCGGGCGATTTTGCACAATCCGATGTGAAGGCGCGGGCAATACGCTCAATGGCGCACACCATTGCGCTGATTCCTGACCGAATCCGGCGCGAACTCTATCTTCAGGAACTCTCCAAAAAGCTTGATCTCAGCCTTTCGGCGCTTCAGGAGCTCCTTGGAAAAGAGGAGGATGCTACCGAAAAAAAGCGAGCATCCTTTGAGCAGCGTCAAGAGATATCAGCGCCACGTAAGCCTGAACCAAAGCTCACCGTACTTGAAAAAACATTTTTGAAGGCGCTGCTTGAGAGCACCAATTATGGTAATGCGGTGCTTGAATTTGCTGCCTCGCATGAGGAGATGCTGGAGCTTCGGCATAAGGAAGCGCAGGAGATTTTTGCCCATCTCATTCGCCGTTACCGCAATATTGGCGAAACTCCCGACGCTCGCATTGACATCACCTCCGAAATAAGTTCGTTCGACAATCCTGAATCACGCGATCTCGCTTCGGCATTATTGATTGATCCTCCAATCAGCAACAAATGGCTCGAAAAATCCGATGTCCACGCCGACAACGCAAAGCGCTGTTTGGCGATGTTTCTTGATGCGTTCAAAAATCTGATTCTTGAGCCACTGGTGCATCAGAAAAACGTACTCACCGAAAAGATTCGAGTTGAGAACGACACCGAGCAGGAAATTGAGCTCTCGAAAGAGAAAATTGTGCTCGATAAAAAAATCAGGCAAACCTCTCAAGAGCTGAAAAAGATGATTACGGTTATTCTTGAAACAAGTTAGCCTTCCAAACCTTTGCGGGCAAGGAAGGCTAATATTGCTACAAAAAGAACTTATGGCGCGAATTACATGCTGTAACCTTCGAGCGGGTTATTCAGGCAAAGCGTTTTGATTTCATCGCGGACAGCGTGGCAAATAGTGCTGATATCAGGCTTTTCGGCTGAAGAGATAACGCGGTCAATCAACTCAACAATCGTTTTGCTCTCAGCCTCTTTCATACCGCGTGTGGTCATGGCAGGTGTGCCGATGCGGATGCCGCTGGTAACGAATGGTGACTTGTCGTCAAATGGCACCATGTTTTTGTTAACGGTAATGCCGGCATCATGCAAAAGATTCTCGGCAACTTTACCGGTAACGTTTTTGTTGCGCAAATCCAGCAGCATGAGATGGTTTTTCGTTCCGCCGCTGACAATGTTGTAGTCAAGCTCCACAAATCGCTCCGCCATAACGGCTGCATTTTTAATCACCTGAGCAGCATACTCCTTGAACGATGGCAGCAATGCCTCGCCAAACGCCACAGCCTTACCGGCAATAATGTGCATCAGCGGACCACCTTGAATGCCCGGCATTACCTCGGCATCCATCACCTCCGACATCATCTTGACACGACTGCCGGTTTTGGTTTTGATGGTAATTCCCATCGGATTTTCAAAATCGGAGCCCATCATAATCATACCGCCACGAGGACCACGAAGTGTTTTGTGGGTTGTGGTGGTGACGAAATGGCAGTGCGGCATGGGATCTTTCAGAAAACCGGCAGCAATCAGGCCGGCGGGATGGGCAA
>CAIQSY010000254.1 GCA_903874585.1 uncultured Chlorobiaceae bacterium
CGATTGCAAGCATCTGCTGTTCACCACCCGACATGGTGCCGCCTAACTGCGTTCGTCGCTCGGCAAGTTTCGGGAAAATAGCAAACACCTTTTCGAGATTTTTCTGATGATCTTTTTTACAGAGAAAGCCTCCCATCATCAGGTTTTCAACAACACTCATTTCTGGAAAAATTTTGCGCCCTTCGGGAACATGCACAATTCCACGCTTGACAATGGTGTGCGCCTTGAGCGTGTGCAGCGCCTTGTTATTCCAAGTTATTGTGCCTGTCGCCTTTATTAGCCCAGAAATGGCTTTAAGCAGTGTTGATTTACCGGCACCGTTACTGCCAACCACTGAAACAATTTCGCCTGGTGCAATGGTAATGTTGATATCACGCAGTACCGGCATTTCACCATATCCGGCATTGAGATTTTTTATGTCAAGCATGGTGACCACCTCCTAAATAAGCTGTAATAACAGCAGGATTGTTGGTAATCTCTTGTGGTGTGCCTTCGGCAAGTTTCTCGCCAGAGTTGAGCACCACAATGCGGTCGCAGATGGAGGTAACCGCTTTCATATCGTGCTCAATAAAGACCACAGTTGCGCCTTTTTTACGAATACTGCGAATAATTTCAAGAATCGTGTCGGTTTCAGTGTGGTTCAATCCTCCGCAAATTTCATCGAGCAGGAGCATTTTCGGACGGGTTGCCAGCACCCGTGCAAGTTCGAGCTTCTTTTTCAACCCAATCGGCAAAGCACCCGCTGATTTGTTAGCGTAATCCACTAACCCGACAGTTTTGAGCTGCTCTTGCGCAATCATTTCAGCTTCCTTTGCTGAATTTGTCATGGCAAAAGCGCCAACCATAACATTTTCAAGCACGCTTAAGCTGCCGAGCGGTTTCACCCTTTGCCATGTGCGCGCCATGCCTAATTTGCACACTTCGTCGGGACGTAACGTATTGATCTTTTTAGCACCAAACACGATATCGCCTGAAGTTGCTGGATAAAAGCCGGTAATACAGTTGAAAAGCGTGGTTTTGCCAGCGCCATTCGGTCCAATCAGTCCAAAAATCTGCCCATCTTCAACTGAAAAAGAGACATCGGAAACTGCCACATTGCCACCAAAATGTTTGCTGACATGGTTGATATGAAGTAGATGTTGTATCATTTATTAACCCTCCTGAAAAGCCCAAGAAGACCTTTGGGCAGATAAAGTATGCACAACACCGTGATAATTCCATAAACCAGCACGTGTGCATGTGCGAGATTCTCTTTCAAAAAAACACCTACACCTGAGGTTTCAGAAACCAGACCTGCATGAATCAGCACATCGCCAAGCAGGTTGGAACGCAACGCTTCAGCAAGCGGTACCAGAAGAATTGCTCCAACAACAGGTCCCCACAGGGTGCCAACACCACCGATAATGGCGGTAAGGATAATTTCAATGGAGAGACGCAGATCAAGCACCGCTGAGGTATCAATAAAGCGAATGTAGAGGCCATAGAGCGAACCAAGAACAGAGGTCAACGCTGCTGAAATCAGCAATGCTTTGTTTTTGTAGAATGAAATATTGATTCCCAGCGATGATGCGGCGTCCTGATCTTCACGAATTGCCTGGAGATAGTAGCCAGTTTTTGACTTTTGCAAATAGGCGGTAATCCCAAGTGTTACAGCAAGCACGAGCAACATACCGTAGTAAAATGGCGTTTTGCTGTTCAAATCAAGATTCCACAACGCTACATCCATGAGCAGAATACCCTGCGCACCACCGGTAAACTCAAAGTTGAGCACGGAGAGACGCACAATTTCTGCAACAGCAATAGAGGCAAGACCAAAGTAGTGACCACGCAACCTGAACACAATACTGCCAGTGATAAGCGCAATAAGCATGGACGAGATAATACCAAGTGCAATGCAGATAAGCGGATTGAGATTGTAAAGAGTCAGGAGAATCAGTGTGGTATAAGCACCGGCGCCGAAATAAGCGGCGTGACCAAAGCTGTACTGACCAGCATAGCCGCCAAGAATATTCCATGCCGAGGAGAGCGCCGCCATCATCAGTACGGAAATCAAGATGCCGATGACATAAGGATTCTCACCAATAAAGAGCGGCAGTGCAACCGCGATTACCGCAAGAACGGCGATAAATCCAATTTGTGCTATCTTTTTCATTACTGGCCTCCTTTTTTACCAAATAACCCTTGCGGACGAAGCAGAAGAACCGCCAGAAAGAGCACAAAAACAATAACATCTTTCCAGTCGCTGGAGAGGTAGGTTGCTGACATTGCCTCAACAACACCGATAATAATTCCTCCAACGCCAGCGCCAACAACGGAACCGAGACCACCAAGCACACAAATTGTAAATGCTTTCAACAAAAAGCTGTGACCTGCAAGTGGATGAATGTAATACGTTGGGGCAATGAGCGCACCGGCAGTTGCGGCTAATGCGGTGCCAATC
>CAIQSY010000255.1 GCA_903874585.1 uncultured Chlorobiaceae bacterium
GTTTCTCGAAAATTTGAATATGGATTGCACGCCGTTACCTACATGGCAACCAAAGGTCACGGTCGCGTTGTTACCGTTAAAGAGATGGCTGATGAAATTGGCTTTTCGCAGGAGTTTCTCTCCAAAGCGGTGCAGAGCTTGAAACGTGCCGGTATTGCTGATTCGGTACAGGGCATCAAGGGTGGCTATATGCTCAGCAAGGAGACTCACGCTATTACTGTTGCCGATATTGCCATTGCCATTGAAGGCAAGCCACATCTTATGCGCTGTGGCGTCAATCCCGCAAATTGCGAGGTTTTTGCCTCATGCCACCACAAAAGCTACATGAATACGTTGCAGCATAAAATACAGGACATCCTGATGGCTACTACCATCGAATCACTTTTGCAGCAAATCGCAGAGTGACTTTTCAACCATTTTGAAACACAACGATTTTGACTATCATGACCACGCAGCGCTGTGCCGATGCCGTTGTTGCCGATACAACGCTTCCCGACATTTTTCTCAAAGGCATTACAACTCACAATCTTCGTAATATTTCGGTTCGCATTCCCCGCAACAAATTTGTCGTTTTTACCGGCGTGAGCGGTTCGGGTAAATCGAGCCTCGCTTTCGATACGCTCTATGCCGAAGGTCATCGCCGCTACGTTGAATCGCTTTCCGCTTATGTGCGGCAGTTTCTTGAACGCATGCCACGCCCTGATATCGAAACCGTTGAGGGCATTGCGCCTGCCATTGCCATTGAGCAGAAATCCATCCCCAAAAATCCGCGTTCTACCGTTGGCACTGTCTCCGAAATCTACGACTATCTCCGCCTGCTCTACGCCCGTATCGGCAAAATCTACTCGCGCGACACCAATGAGCTGGTGCTGAAGCACACGCCGGATGATGTGAGCCTTCAAGCTGGTTTTTTTGAGAATGGTACAAAATTTTACGTCGGTTTTTATTTTCCTGCTCATGAGGATGCCGGGCATCATAGCTGTTCTGTGCACGATGAAATTGCCAGCCTGCTGAAGCGCGGTTTCTTTAGAGTGGTTGCCGGCGAGGAGGTTCTCGACCTGAATCAGGAGGCAGCGTGCCAGCGAGTCTCTGCAATGCCGGTAGCGGAACGTGCTGAGCTGCTTGTACTGGTTGACCGCTTTGTGGCGCGGCAGGACGATAAGGTTTTCAGCCGCGTTTCGCAGGCAGCGGAGAGCAGCTTTAATGAGTCGGGCGGTTATGCCGTGCTGAAGATTATCGGCGGCAAAACCTATTGCTTCAGCGACCGGCTGGAGCTGAACGGCATTGAGTATCAAGAACCATCTCCCCAGCTCTTCGCCTTCAATTCGCCCATTGGTGCCTGCACAACCTGCCAGGGATTCGGGCGCCTTGCCGGCATTGATGAAGATGCGGTGATACCGAACAAGTCGCTGACGCTTGAAGAGGGAGCTATTGCATGCTGGAACTCCGAAAAGTATCGCTGGAATTTACAGGAGCTGCTTACGTATGCTCCCGATGCTGGTGTGCCAACTCAGGTCCCTTATGAAAAACTCACCTACGCGCAAAAGGAGATTGTCTGGAAAGGCACGCCCGATAAACGTTACGAGGGCATTCGTGCATTTTTTACTGCAATCGAGAAGGATGCGGGCTATAAAATGCACTTCCGTGTTTTTTTAAGCCGCTATCGTGGTTACGCCACCTGCCCCGATTGTGGTGGCAGCCGCCTCAACCCTGACGCTATGCTGGTGCGTGTTGCCGGACGCGATATTGGCGAAGTGTCGCGCATGAACATTGCCGAAGCCTCGCAATTTTTCCGCACCATTGATATTTCACCATTCGACCGCAAAGTGGCGGAGGTGATTCTTGAGGAGATTATCAAACGCCTCGGTTATCTGCTCGATGTCGGGTTGAACTATCTCACCCTCGACCGCCTGACCCACACGCTCAGCGGTGGTGAGTTTCAGCGCATCAACCTCTCAACATCGCTCGGTTCTCCGCTTGTCGGCGCCATTTACATTCTCGACGAACCAAGCATCGGTCTCCACCAGAGCGATTCTGCGCGGCTTATTACGTTGTTGCGCAAACTGCGCGACCTTGGCAATACCGTTGTGGTTGTCGAGCACGATCGCGAAATTATCGAGGCGGCTGATGAGGTGATTGACCTCGGGCCTTATGCCGGACGTCTTGGCGGTGAGGTGATGTTTCACGGCTCAATTGAGGAGATGCGGAGTTCCGGCACGTCGCTCACCGCACAATATCTCAATGGCGAAAAAGAGATTGCCGTGCCAGCCGTGCGCCGTACCCCCGACTTTAGCTCCTGCATCCAAATTACCGGTGCCATGCAGAACAACCTGAAAAATATCGACGTACGCTTTCCACTTAATGTTATGACCTGCGTTACCGGCGTCAGCGGCTCCGGCAAATCCACCTTGGTGAACGATATTCTCAACAAGGGGATTATGAAGGAAAAAGTGGGCTTGAAAGAGAACGTTGGTACTCACCGCTCAATTTCCGGCACATGGCTGGTTGACCGCGTGGAGCATGTTGACCAGTCGCCAATCGGCAAATCGAGCCGCAGCAATCCCGTTACTTACCTGAAGATTTTTGATGATATCCGCACCATTTTTGCGCAAACGCCCGACGCCCAGCAACGTCGCCTCAAGGCGGGCTACTTCTCCTTCAACATCCCTGGTGGTCGTTGCGAAACCTGCGCTGGCGAAGGCACCGTGCATATTGAAATGCAGTTCCTTGCCGACATTGAAGCCGTCTGCGAAGATTGCGAAGGTCTGCGTTACAAGCCCGAAGCGCTTGCCATAAAATATCATGAAAAATCCATTGCCGATGTGCTCGATATGACCGTTGAAGAGGCAATTACGTTTTTCAGTAAGGAAAAAAGTCTGGTAAAAAAACTGATGGTTCTTGAGGAGGTTGGGCTTGGCTACATTCGTCTTGGTCAGTCGTCAAGCACACTCTCCGGCGGCGAAGCGCAGCGCCTCAAACTCGCAAGTTTCATCGCCCATGCCGACACATCGCATACGCTCTTTATTTTTGATGAACCCACCACGGGGCTTCATTTTGAAGATATCAACAAACTTATTCTCTGCTTTGAAAAGCTGTTAGAGCAGAACAACACCCTCGTGATTATCGAGCACAACCCCGACATTATCAAGCAAGCCGACTGGGTCATTGACCTCGGTCCCGGCGCCGGTGATGCAGGCGGGCACATTGTCGCCGAAGGCACGCCCGAAGAGATAGCGCGTTGCAAAGAGTCGCTGACGGGCGTGTGTATCAAAGAGCTGGTTTGAAGCGTGATAGACAGGCAGGATTGCTAGATTGGCTTGATGTTTGTAGTGTCGAGAATCGAGCCAATCGGTGCAATCAAAAAAATCAATGGTTCAGGCAACAAATCAGATGAGTTAATAATGCAAAGCTATAACGACCTCATAGCAACAATCGAAGCGCTGAAAACGCGACTTGATGCTTTGCGCCCTATTCAGGATGTATCGCTCCTGCACGCCCTTGCTATCGAATACACCTACGAGAGCAACCGGATTGAAGGCAATACTCTGACATTGCGTGAAACCGGAATCATCATTGATAAAGGCTTGACCGTCGGCGGGAAATCAATGCGTGAGCATCTTGAAGCCATCAACCATTATGAGGCGGTGCTGTTTATCCGTGATCTGGTGCAAAAGCAGATGCCGGTAACTGAATATTTGGTCAAGCAGGTGCATGCACTCATTCTTCGAGGTATCGATCGCGAAAACGCTGGCTGTTACCGATCAATTCCCGTTATGATTTCCGGTAGTCGCCACCTTCCTCCACAACCGTGGCAGGTTCCCATATTAATGCAGGATTGCTGCCATTGGTATGACGAGAACAAATCGCTCATGCACCCGGTGACGCTGGCGGCGGAAATGCACGAACGCTTGGTTACTATTCATCCCTTTATTGATGGTAACGGTAGAACAGCACGCCTGCTTATGAATCTTATTTTGCTGGCTAACGGCTATCCTCTTGCCAACATCGGTGGCGATACCGAGAGCCGGCTTGCATACTACCAAGCGCTTGAAATCTGTAACCTTAACGGAGATAAAGAGGAGTTTTGTATGCTTATTGCAAAAGAAGTTCTGAACAGTGCGGAAAGGCTGATATCCATTTTAGGCGGATGATGATCCATTTTCAGAATAGATGTCTGAACCATGATTAAAGGATTATTGGATTGGCTTGATTTGCGTAACTCAATAATCAAGCCAATCATGAAATTCAAGAGAATCAAGGTTCAGACAAGCTTCAAGCAATCAGGTCATCCTCAAGTGCGCCGCCATGCAGCCTGATATGCGGATAGTGAGCTGCTGTCCGTTCAACCCACACGTCACCGCCTTTGCTGTACTCGTTTTCGTTCGACGCAACCGAGACGCGGTTTTTTGCAAGTGCGGTGATCTCCTCCAGAAGAGCAGCGAGGATGCAATCGTCAGGAGTGGCGGTATCGTCTTTCATTTTTGAGTGTATGCTTGCCAGTTTTTCGACGGTGACTTTACCGATAGTGTTATAATTCCATTTCTAAAGCAAAAGTGTTATAATATACCCTAAAAGGAGGTGGGTATATGGCACGACCAGCAAGTGGTAAGGAGGTTTTGGAAAAGGCAAAGGAAACATTGGCAAATGCTCGGACTGTAGAAGAGCTGCGCCA
>CAIQSY010000256.1 GCA_903874585.1 uncultured Chlorobiaceae bacterium
GGTGGTTGAGCTGATCAGGATTTTTCTCCCGCCCGCCAGCAATGAGGTGAAGTTGATTGATCAGGTTGATGCCACGCTGAATAAAATCGCCGACCTTGGTTTTATCCGCCGTTTGAAGGGAGAGAGGCAGATGATCGAGGTACGCCGGATTATCAAGGCATTTATTGATGCGCAATGGCTGGCTGACTTTGATAAACGACTTGATGAATATTTGCAGCGACCGGTAAAAGGGATGGAGGGAAAGGATGAGTGAGGCGGTTGAAACGGAGTTTTGCGGAATAGGTGTGGAAAAGCAAAAGGCCCCACACGTGAATGCGGAGCCTTGGTAGTGTCGCCATGCGGGATTGCAATCTCCTTTGCATGGAGGCCTCTTTCGAGGACTTTAATCCGGTGCCAAAAGCAGAGCGGGACAAAAGAAATATACGACAAGCGGCAGCTTAAAACAACTAAATATTCGCAATCCCTTCGATGATGCATTGCCTGATATCTCTGAACTCTCCTTGACTTACTACGCGAACATCATACATTCTTGAGTTTTGGGAATCACGGCCAAAGCTCGGCATTGATAAGCGTGAGAATGAAACCGCATACAACATATCACATTTCACCCAACACCGAGAGGTGTAATACGGTGCGGGTAACGAGGGGAATAGCACCAATTCGTAGTGGTATGGCTGAATTGATGTTGGTCGAGTAGTACTGCACGGCACAACGGTGCAAAGTCCCGGGCGGTCTCGAAATCTTGGCGAAACGACTATCGCAGGTCTTTTCTTGGTCATTTCAGGAGCTTTAAAGTCCTTAAAGTCACAAATTACAATAGTGCCCGGTTCTGGATGATATTTTATAGCCATTCACTTGAGTTTGAATTGATAAGCCCTCAGCATTATACTACAAGTTTCAGCTTTTTTTCTGCAAAATCTACACTTGATCTTGTCAAATATTGTCCAGATTGAGATGGAGATTATTAACCGGATGGCGCATTTGATGCCGGTGCGGACGTATCGGTCAACGGTGGCCTCGGGGTTGGTGATTGAGACGGAGTTTCAGATTTTGAATACGTTGCTGGCGGAGAAGGCGGCTCAGCTTGCGTTGATGGAGAATCAGTTGTTCAGGATTTTTTGTCGGTGGGAGGGGGTGGATTATGATTCGGCGAATGTGGTGGTGACGTATCCGCAGCGGTTTGAGCTGAGTGACCGGCGGGCTGATCTGGATTTTTTGGTGCGACCGAAGGGGGTAACGGCGAAAATTGGGGCGCCGACGTTACGGCGGGAGATTGACCGGTAGTTGGCGCGGGTGGTACTGGAGGTGGTTGAGGGTAAAGTTGGGCGGAGGTGTTTTGCACTTCCCTGCTTTTGGTGCTTTGGCTTCGATTTTACAAGCGAGTTGCACGGCGGCAGGGTTGCGTTATAGGGATACGGGAAAAAACGAAGCAGCAGCGACAATAACGCCCGACGTAACCGTCATATTCATCCTAATTTCCCGAGCACTTTATAACGATAAAAAGCATATCCTTATAAAATAGAAAACGTTATTGGTCAATAATCCTCATTTTTTGCATTATTCATGGCCACAATTATAACAATGAATTGAGTGCGCCAGAGATAGATTTGTGACGTTTATTAGAAAGAGAGATTGATAAGTGTTTGCTATAAGTAGCGTATAATTATGTTATTATAAAATTAGGATTCCGTTTTGATCCATAAAAGACGTACTGCATCCGTAATAAGTGCTTTTGTGGTTTGGAATTAAGAAATTTATCAACCTCTCGTTATAAAGTGCTCGGGAAATAAGGTTATACGTGACTGCCAGCCCGCGCTTGGGTGTTCTCTTCTGGATAAGAAAATCATCATAAGCCTTCTGGTGCTTTGCTACAGGCTTGCCCGATTCGAGTTCCTGTTTGTACTGAACCAATTCTTCATTAAAGGAGTCTACGTCCTTGGCGTGGCTGCTCGCATTATAGTACAGGTGAAGATAACAGCGACGATTTTCCTTTCCCCAAGGATAGATTCGCGAGTGAACATACAGTATTTCGTCATCCAGCTTGCGATACCCGGCAAGCCCATGGATTGTTTCACGAATGTCGTCAATGGCATTCTGCAACCACTTGTTGTTCAATGGGATACCAAGAGTGAAGCGATCACGGCGCTGCACCAGATCGTCAATGTTCTTTTTGCTGTAGAACCCTTTATCCATAACAAAATGCACTCGCTTTACCTCAAGAGCCTTGAAGGTCAGCACAAGATTGTGCAGCATCGAGACATCGGTTATACTACCCGGAACGCGATGGTAATAGAGGGGCAGTGCTGTTTTCTGTCCGAAGAGCATAGCGAGATTGAGTTGGGGAAGCTTCTCGTCA
>CAIQSY010000257.1 GCA_903874585.1 uncultured Chlorobiaceae bacterium
GGGTTATTCTGCGTTATACAAGTGTCGGGATTTACCCGGAAAGATTTAATTTCAACAAACGTCATACAAACTTGAGAAGGTGTCGTCATTCCAGGCAGGAACCATGGCAAAGCATTGATTTTGAGCCATCGGCTGCAATGGTGCCCGGGTTGAAAAACGCCGACCATCATATCTTTAACGGGTTGATCGGTACGCAAGGCGAGAAATGCAGGATGTTTTTCAAACGAAAAATCGGAACCATTTTCCCGAACGGTTTTCCAGCGAAGCTCGGCCGATGTTTTACCCTGCATCTCTTCACGGGAAAACTCTAAAATACGCTCCGCTTCTCGATTTGCCAGAAGAATTTTTCCCTCCGCACTTAAAAGCAAAGCGCCATCGGGTATTGCTTCAAACAAAAAGTGGAAACGATCGTCACTCTCGTGTTGAGCCATTTTAGCCTCTTTGCGTTCAGTGCTGTCAACGGCAACGGTGATGACACCAATGATTTCACCAATCGTATTTCGCTGCGGTTTTGCAATAAGTTCATAAATACGGGAAGAACCGTTTGAACAGGTAACGGTCAAATCGCTTTGTACCATTGTACCTGTTGCAAAGACTTTTCGTTTGATCGCCATGAGTTCAGCAGCGTTCTGCATGTCAGGAAGCTCATCATCCCGCTTTCCAATCGAAGCCGACGCATTGAATTTATGATGAGGATCGTAGAGCCAGGTATATCGGAGTTCCTTATCAACTGCTGCGACGATGATATCTGAACTTTCAATTGCCGCCCGAAAACGCTCTTCACTCTCCCGCAGACTCTCTTCAAGCTTTTTTGCAACACTGATATTGGTGAAGGTAATCACCAGTCCGACAATCCTGTTTTCATGGGTACGGTATGGCATAATCTTGACGATAAACCAGCGCCCGTCACTTGCCGAAACCTCTTTTTCACTGAACACCAGAGAGTGCAGAACCTCCCTCGCATCGTCAGCCAAAGCCGGATAATGCAGATCGGTGACAATATCGGTTATAGGGCGACCGACATCGCTGGCAATCAATTTGATAATGGCTGATGTCCGAGTGGTGAAACGGCGGATGTTGAGCGCATCATCAAGAAACAGGGTTGCAATATCCGTACTGTTCAGCAGGTTTTTCATATCGTTGTTGACCTGCGACAAGTCACTCACCTTCGACTGCAATTCGTGGTTAACCGTCTGCAGCTCCTCGTTCATCGACTGCATCTCCTCCTTGGAGGTTGTCAGCTCCTCGTTGGTACTCTGCAGCTCTTCGTTGGCCGACTGCATCTCTTCGTTGGTGGATTTGAGCTCCTCATGGGAGGTCTGCATCTCTTCACGAATACTCAGAATCTCATCCCGCGTTTTACTCAGTTCCAGTTTGAGTGACGATGCATACAGGTCTCCTAAGCTCTCTGCAACAGGAGGCTGACCATCAGCTATGGAACTAACAACGCTTTTAACATCCTTAAAAACAATCAACACAAGACCCCGCAAGGCATCAGGTTTTTCAAGCAGCTCGATCGTCAGATTGAGCGTTATTGTTTCTCCGCTTGATTCGATGGTGACTCCATTTTTGGCAAGAACTCCTTGTTGATGGAGCGCACTCCCGAACAGAAGATTCAGTTCGTAACGAAGCCCATCGCGAGCCATGGCAAAAATATTCCAGTTGGCTTTTCCTGCCGCAGGTTCAAGGTACTTACCCGTATGACCGCTTATATAGACAATATCTCCCTGGTCATTGGTCAGCACTGCTGCAGGCGTGTAATGCTGAAGCAGAAACTGATCGGTAATTACCTTCAGATTGATGACAGGCGTTTGCGATTTTGCTTGATCATCAGCAACACTCTGCAGTGCGGGTAGCGTGTGGCTAAACGAAAAAGGTAACGAGCGAGGCTCATGAAGACCGCTTTCAAGTTTGCTGAAAAGCCGAATTTTAGCATCAATTGGCTTAAAAATATTGGTCAATGAGCCTAAACTTTCAGCACTCCCCAAAAAAAGAACACCTTCAGGATTTAAACTGTAATGAAAAAGTGGCAGCAGCTTTTTCTGCAGTTCAGGTTCCAGATAGATCAGGAGGTTCCGGCAAATCAGTATGTCGAGTTTGGTGAAGGGAGGATCCATGATCACATTCTGGGGCGCAAAGACTATCGTTTCACGAATTTCCCGCGATATTCTGTATCCATGGTCGTCCTGCTCAAAGAATCGCAGCAGTCGTTCCGACGAAACGTCAGCAGCGATGTTCATAGGGAAAAATCCCGCACGAGCCTTGTCGATGGCATCTTTATCAAGGTCGGTTGCAAATATCTGCAATCTGAAGTTTCCGAAAGGTTTCACGGTTTCGGTCGCCTCCCTGAAAACGATTGCAAGCGAGTAAACCTCTTCACCGGTGGAGCAGCCAACCACCCATGCCCGCAGAACACCTCCGATGGGTCGGGCAGCCAGAAGTGATGGAATGACTTTGTGTTTCAAGGCTTCCCATGCTGCCGGATCGCGGAAAAAACTGGTTACTCCTATCAGCAGCTCTTTGAACAGCAACTTTGTTTCATGCGGGTTCTCCTGCAGAAAGTGCACATAATCGCCAATCTTTTCAATCTGATGGATACCCATGCGTCGCTCAATCCGGCGGTAGATGGTGCTTTTTTTATAGAGCGAAAAATCCTGACCGGTTTGAACTCGCAAAAGAATAATCACTTTTTCCAGACCGCTCAGCACTCTCGCTTCTAACGGAAGCTCCTGTTTGAATAAGGAGGGAACACGCCTGAGCCATGCAAGGATTTTGCCCGGAAGCTCTTCGACCGGAGCAATGACGTCAACCGGGCAGAGATTAATGGCGCTGCGCGGCATACCATCAAACTTGGCAGATGAGGGTTCCTGCACAAAAATACCGCCACTTTTCTCTTTGATAGCACGCAAGCCAAGGCTCCCGTCGGAACCCATACCTGAAAGAATAACACCAACGCTCTGCACTTGGAGGTCATCAGCAAGTGAGTGAAAAAAGAAGTCAATGGGCAAACGCTGCCCTCGAGGCTCTACAGGATCGAGCAGATGTAAGATTCCATGCAACAAGGATAAATCCTTGTTTGGTGGAATAACATAAATATGGTTGACTTCAACTTTCAGGCGATCGCTTATCTGAACAATCGGTATGGCAGTAACTCGCTGGAGTAATTCAACCATCATATCCTTGCGGGTCGGATCAAGATGCTGAACAATCACAAACGCCACTCCGCACTTGGCGGGAACATTTTTCAGGAAAATCTCCAGCGCCTCAAGCCCTCCGGCTGAAGCGCCGATACCAACAATAGGGAAAGAGCAATCCGCTGCAGCATCTTCTGGCTTTTTTGTTTTACGGTAGCCGGATGGCTCTTTTTTCATGATACTCCTTTTTTTAAAGTCCAGTATAAGACAATTTTTTCAGGTTGCGCAATTTCTGATACTCATAGACCAGAAGAGGTTTCCATGTCAAGCACTTCACGTACTTTGCAGGCAAGATCAAGGCGGGAAAACGGTTTTCCAAGAAAAGGTGTACGCTCATCCTGTTCGCCATGATGATCAAAAATATCAGCATTATATCCTGATATAAAGAGGCTTTTCAACTCAGGACGGCTCTTGATAATTTCGAGAGAGAGATCCCATCCGTTCGTCCCCGACATAATCATGTCGGTAACAAGGAGATGGATATTGCCGGAATAATCAGCAGAGAGCGATAATGCTTCTGCCAGAGAGTTCGCTGTCAACACATGGTAGCCGAAACTTTTCAGAAATTCGACGGTGATTTCCCGCACCGAATCATTGCTCTCCACAAGAAGAATGGTTTCGTCACCACGAGGAGCCTCGGCAGGCTCTTTTTCCGGTGAACTGCCAAGAGGAATATCGCTGCACCTTGGCAAATAAATTTCAAATGTTGTACCCTCTCCATCTCGGCTCGAAACCTCAACAAAACCGTTATTCTGTTTGACAATGCCATAGAGCGTTGCAAGACCTAAGCCACTGTTCTCCGTTACTGTCTTTGTGGTAAAGAAGGGTTCAAAGAGAGAGAGCATCGCCTCCTTGTCAATACCACGACCATTATCATGGATGACTAATTGAACATACTCGCCAGGGAGCATTCCAGGATGGCTCTGACTATAGGCGTCATCAACGACAACATTACCGGTTTTTATGGTGAACACTCCTGCTCCCTGAATAGCATCACGAGAGTTGAGCGCAAGATTGGCCATAATCTGGTCAACTTGCGAAGGGTCTATCATCACCAGCCAGAGATCATTTTCGGGTGTAAAGGTGAGATCAATATCTTCGCCAATCAGACGTCTGAGCATATTCAGCATTTCACCGACCGCTACATTGCAATCGAGCACAACGGGCGCGATAATCTGCTTTCGGGCAAACACAAGCAACTGATGAGGAAGGCCGGCGGATTTCAGGACAAACATCCGAAGATCGACAAGTATCTCTCTTACGTTAGGGCTCACTCCATGTGCAGCAATCAAAAGATCAATTTTACCGAGCATGACTTGAAGCATATTGTTGAAATCGTGCGCAACACCGCCGGCAAGCTTGCCGATTGACTCCATCTTCCGCAACTGAACCAGACTTGACTGAAGTGCGGCATTCTCTTTTTCTATCTGCTTTTGCACGCTGATATCCGATACTGCCGCGCGGCACTCCTGACCATCGGCACTCACGACCGCATCAATGCGAACGGTACGCTGAGGTCGTGCACCGTTATTCGGTAACAGCGTGTGGCCGTCAACCGGAGGCTGAGCAATGTCATCACTCTGGAGCATAACCTCACAGGAAACATGGCCGATGCCGCTGAACGCCCTCTCCAGCAACGCATTAAAATCAGGAATATCCTCAGTTGCCACAAACCGTTCGAAGCGATCGCCCACCAGCAGGGAGCGCTCGACGCCAAGCAGTTTTGTCCCTGTCAGGTTGACCTGAAGTATCGTTCCGTCGCGTGCAAGCATCAAATAACCAAGCGGTGCAAAGTCGTACAGCTCGGTGAATCGTTCCAACCCCTCCTCCAGCTCCTCCCTCGATTGAAGCAGCTCCTCCTGCTGCATTTCAAGCTCAATCTGATGCACCGCCAGTTCATGAATAAGTCGTTGCATTTCCTCATGTGAAACGGCGAGCTTTGGCATTTTACGCTCTTGCGACCTGATATGCTCTTCAGCCTTTGTGCGCAATGCCATTAAATTTTTTGAAGGAACTCTATGCTTTTCCATGAAAAAAAGGGGGTGGAGATTAATGTTGATGATGTGCGGGAAACGAGGATAAAAAATATCCGGTGTCAATGATAGAAACACCGGATATCGGCAAAAAACGGATAACAATTAATGGAAATAATAGCGAATGCCGATAGCTCCGCTCAAATCCAGATCAACATCCGGGGTAACATCAAGCACCGGAGCGATTTCAGCAAATAAATCTACCGGTACGTCAGGAAACATATAGGAAACACCGATAGGAATACGAATGCCCAGATGTGTATCGTTATTATCACTCGTGATTCTTGCACCAACACCGTAATAGGACTGTAACGCACTGCTGTTCTTTCCTGACATTCCACTGTGCATCAAGTAGTCAGTATGAAATTCAAACGGATTATTATCTGAAAGCGAAAATGCCAGAGCCGCATCAATGGCAATAGTATCATCCAGCCAATATTTCATGCTCGCACCGGAGGGTTCACCAACAATAATTCCGAGTCCAATCCCATCCCGTGCCTGTGCATCAGGTGCGGCACACAAGCATAACACGGATAAACCAGTAACAATGGTTTTGATTTTTGAAAAACTTCTTTTGTTGTTCATAGTAATACTCCTGTTTTTATTCATTGAAGTCAACTCTGGTCATTATTTTTCACTTCAGCTTATCACGCGATAGATGGCAGATTGAGTATAATTACCACTTTTTACTGCAACAAGCTTCCCTTCCCTCTACTCCGTAAGTTACATTATTGCTTTAATAAACAAAGCAATAAATCAAAGAATTTTCTGATAAAGAAAATTTTTTGATAAAAAATCACCATAACCAACTATCACCGCAAAGAATAATTTTTTTTACTGAAGTAAAACGATTAAATAAATTATTTCTTTAAAAAATAAAGTGTATAGTTTAAACAAAGTCTTAGATCTATTTTTAATTTTCATCAACATTGGAAAACTATTCGGGGGAAAAAATGAAACCGTTATTAAAAAGTTTGTGTATTCCAGTCATGCTCTCTCTTGGAGCCTGCTGCAGTGCAAATGAGTTTGTCGTTGCACCAGCCGCACCAGCCGTGTTGCCAGTTGTCGCCGCACCAGCAGTGTCGTCAGTGCCACAGCCACTTCCAAAGCAGATTGTTTTGCCTGCTTTGGGTGATGTCTTCTATGATTTCAATACATCAGAGCTTCATGCCAAGAGTGTTGAACAATTGAAAACGAATGTCAACCGGATAAAGACAAGCAAAACGAGCACTATCATTATCGAAGGTAATTGCGATGAGAGAGGCAGCACTGAGTATAATTTTGCACTTGGTGAGCGCCGCGCAAACAGCGCAAGGGAGTATATCGTGAATCTTGGTGTGGATCCAGCCCGCTTGAAAATTGTCAGCTATGGTGAGGAAAAACCAGTTGCCGCCGGCAGCACTGAGGAGGCATGGGCTCAAAACAGAAGGGTTCACTTTGTTGAAGATAACGAAGAGAACAAGTGACGTTATTGATCAGGGTGACCCTTGTTGTTGCCCTGATTTCCTTCCTGAATAGAAAGCCCCGGAAACTAACCGGGGCTTTGTGCATCGTAACGCTTTGGTCACTCTTTTTTTCTGCCATTATTCTCGTGATCGTTGTTTTTAGAATTGTTCTTCTGCTGTTTATCAACTCGCCGGTTGTTGGCATCATGACGCTGATCCAGAACGCGCCGCCTGTTATCGTCATTGCGCTGATATCGGTTATTCCTGTAATCAGGCTTATGGTATGCAACGTCACGATATCTTCTGATATCATCGAAGCGATGTTTTCTTATTTGATAAGGAACTCTTTTGCTCACCATGGTTATCCATGGACCACGATAGTTCGAAGAACGGTACCAGCGACCATTTTGCAGTATGTAGTAATAGTTCCTGTAGTAAACGATATCATAAGGGCTATCGACAGATACAGAAAACTTCTGGGAACGCAGATAGACAAAATTTGGTGCAGAACTAATCACAAACGAGGGTCTGTTTCCTGTGCTGATCTGCACACTGACTTCCGCCCGAGCATCAGCCAATGGATTGCCTAACAGCATTCCTGCAATTCCGACAGTCAACCAGATATTTTTATTCATGGCATTTTTTCCTTGTTAAACGTTATTCCAAAAGGGAAGTTGGGAGCAGTGTTACCTGCGGTTGTTGTCGTCGCGACGATACTGATGATTATCGTTACTACGCTTATCGTTATCGCGTCGGCGGGATTCATTGTCTCGAATCCTCCGAATATCTTCTGGACGATGTGCTCTGATTCTGTCGGGAAGATCGTTCTTATGAATAGCAACCCATGAGCCACGGTAGTCCGAAGAGTTGTACCACGATCCATCCTGATACATATAGTATCGGTTATCGTAATGGATTATATCATAAGGACTTCCAACGGATACGGCAAATCCTTGATCCGGCACATCCATAAAACTCTGCTGTGAACTGATAACAATAGAGGTACCACCTCTTCTGGAGCCCATACAAAGCCCCTCTGGAGCACTGATTGGAAGACTTCCTAAAAGAACTCCCATAAGTCCCGCCACAAGCCATCTGTTTTTTTTCATGATGATTCTCCTGTTAACCTGTTGTTAAATGGGCAATACCATTCGCCCCATTGTGTTCTGAATTAATCGCCTCCGAGAATGCTGCTGCATTACTTCACAGGGCGTTCATACTTAAAGAGACATACACAACTCCCGAAAGCTTGACGTGCGAGAATTTCGCCCTTCATCTCTGGAAAAGCTCGTCGGGTACCCTCAATCTCAATGTCGCAGATGACATGGCAGGGTGTTTCCAGGTTATACTCTTTGCAGATCTGCAGGTACGGGCAATACTTCTGTATTTCCAAAACCGCGTCAGAACCTTTATTTGAAAGATCAACGACCTCCATCTCCATGCCAGCGCTCTCGAAAAAAGGAATAGCCTTGGTAAAACCCTCAAAGAGCGTTGGCTCACCAAGAAACGGCGCCATGCGCTTTTTCTGCTTTTCTGGCAACCCTTCCAGCATTTTCTCCCAAGCCAAGTCTGACCCATACTGCTTCTCCAGCTCCTTGAATTCGACAAACTTTTGATGAGTTTCTGCCACAAACCGCTTATCCTTGCTTTCCATAACTACATTCTCCTGTTTTTAAGAAATTGGGAAGGCTTATCAGCGCCATCCCTGAAAAGGCATGCTCAATCAGAGAGGTCTCAATGGTGTTACTCTGCCATCAACACCATTGAGTTTTGTACTTCCTCTCTGCTGACTATCCGGCGGTTGCGTTGTTTTGCCTTCCCAGGATTTTGAAATACTTTTACCAAACTCAAGTATCCCTGAAAACGGCTGGACGTTGAAGTATGTCCCGAAGCTGAAAAGAAAAAAGAGAATGATGATGACAAAAAGTTCTCCCGTGTTTTTCAATCCACCTGTAGTTTGGGTGTTCAGATACGAGAAGAACACTTTCCAGTTACTGATGAAAAGGTGAAACAACGAGATCAGAGAAAAGGCAAGACCAAAAATAATGTGCTGGTTTTGCCACTCCGATTTTGTAAGACCAATGATATGCCACCCCGTTGCTTTAGGCCCTCTTCCAGAAGGTCCGATATAGAGGATCACTCCCGACACCAGAATCATGAAAAAAGAGAGGAACAGCCCGAAGCTGACAAAAACCCGCCAATTGAACGATTTGTTCATGTTATACACTCCTGATAAAAAATTATCCGCTGATTCCGATCTTCGTTATTCATCGAGTCATCAGTTAGCCATCGGAAAATATCTTCCTCCGGATCAGCGGAAAACGCTTGCTCCATTTTGGAGTAGTGGGGTTGATAATGAATGATTATTCATTCTGTTATGCTGTAATTTGTAGTAAAGCTCTTCGTAACTCTCAACCATATTTGCCAGAGAAAAACGTCGATCAAATTCCTCTCGGCAGGTTTTTCTCGATATGCGATCGACATTACGAATAGCCTCAATGAAGTCGCTGCGGCTCTCACAGATAAATCCTGTTTTGCCATGCGTTATCACTTCCGGTGCCGAACCACAGCCACGAACAATCACCGGCGTACCGCAGGCAAGTGCCTCAATCATGACCAGACCGAACGGTTCAGGCCAGTCTATGGTATTAAGAAGTGCTTTGGCGTTTTTCAGCAACTCAACTTTTTGCTGGTCATCAACTTCACCGACGTACTCAATCAGCGGATGGTCAAGCAGTGGACGAATGTTTTCCTCAAAATATGCCTGATCGGTCGGGTCAATTTTGGCTGCAATTTTCAGCGGGATATTGCACTCCTTTGCAAGCATGATTGCCTGATCTGGCCTTTTTTCTGCTGAAAACCGACCGAGATACAGGAAATAATCCTTCGGATGTTCATTAAATTCAAAACATGAGGCGGGATAACCATGATAAATGGTTTTTGCCCAGTGTATATCCTCAACAGGGCGCCTCTGGGAATCACTGATTGAGACATAATTCATATCTCGGTATGTTCTGAGCATTGCCGAACTATCACCGAGATCAAGCCTGCCGTGCATTGTCAGAACGGTTGGCACCAGGGTTTTATAGGCATAGGGCAGCGTCAGATATTCGAGATGCGAATGAATGATATCGAACTCATGAAGCATTTTTTCATAGACCTGACTTAACATCATCATGGTGACAATCATGGGCGAATGCTCCTTGCTTCCAAGGCGCAGACCTTCACTGATGGGAGCAACAAGTTTAGCGCTTGTTATGGAATCTCCCGACGCAAACAGGGTAACATCATGGCCTTTTTCGACCAATCCTTCAGTCAGATGGTAAACAACTCTTTCGGTTCCGCCGTATTTTTTTGGAGGAACACGCTCCACTAAAGGAGCTATCTGGGCAATTCTAAGTTTTTTCATAGTACACCCCTTTTTTGATGGATACAGTATGCAGAAGGGGAGCATCAAAAGAGAGAAGTCCTTCTGCAAGCGATTGACGCCCCGAGAATAACCATAACCTTATGGTATCAAGAGGCTTTCCGATTATTTCCGATATATCCCGATGCCTTAGTCCGGGAATCTCTGAGAGCAATACCGACAGTTTTATATCGGCAAACCGCTGGCGTAATGACACTCCGGCACATTCGTTCGGCGTCCATGGCGATTCCGATGAGCTTGGCGGCACATCCTCATCAAGACTATCGAAATAACACTCTCTGAATGTTTTGAAAACCTCTCGTTCAGGAGTCTTGTCATCAACATTCAAATAGGTGATGTTCACAAGTTCATTGGCTGAAGTCTCAGAACCAGTCATCCAATACGCAAGGCTGTAAATATCATCCATCAAATCCATCGGCGTTCTTTTTTCCTTGATCATGGCTACTCCTCATCTCTTTCAAGTGTGTCAAAAAGCTTTTTCGCCAA
>CAIQSY010000258.1 GCA_903874585.1 uncultured Chlorobiaceae bacterium
AAAGCAGCGGTAAAGTTTACGCACTCCGGCGAGGCAACGCAAAAGCTCTACGCCAGCCTCCCCTATCAACTTACCGATGACCAGAAAAATGCCGTGCGAGAAATTTATCGTGATTTGCGAAGCGGTAGCCCAATGAATCGTCTTTTGCAGGGCGATGTCGGCTCCGGTAAAACTATTGTAGCGATGTTTACCATGGCACTTGCGGCTGATAATGCCCTGCAATCAGCCTTCATGGCACCGACTGAAATTCTTGCGGTGCAGCACTTCCTCAGTATGAAACGTTTTTTTACGCCGCTTGGTCTGAACGTTGGGCTGTTAACGGGCAAACAGGGCAAAAAAATACGTCAGGCGGTGCTGGATGGACTCAGCTCCGGCGAGCTGCATGTGGCTGTTGGCACCCATGCGATGATTGAGCACGGCGTGACCTATGCCAATCTTGGGCTGGTGATTATTGATGAACAGCACCGATTTGGGGTGTTGCAGCGCAAAGCGCTTCAGGAAAAAGCGCTCAATCCCCACGTGCTGCTGATGACGGCGACGCCAATTCCCAGAACGCTGACGATGGGCGTTTTTGGTGATCTTGATGTTTCGGTTCTTCGCCAAATGCCTGCGGGACGAAAGCCAATCAAAACTTTTCTGAAGTCGGAGACGGAGAAGCTGAAGGTGTACGCGCATCTTCGCTCACAGATTGCGGAAGGCAGGCAGGGATATATTGTTTATCCGCTGGTTGAGGAGTCTGAAAAGATGGACTTAAAAGCTGCCGTAGAGAGTTATCATGAGCTGTCGGAAACAATCTTCCCCGATCTGCGCCTCTGTTTGATTCATGGGCAGATGAGCCCTGATGAGAAAGAGAGCGTGATGGATCAGTTCCGGCGTGGTGAGATTGATTTACTGGTTGGCACCACGGTGATTGAGGTTGGCGTTGATGTGCCAAATGCGACGGTGATGGTGATTGAACATGCGGAACGGTTTGGGCTTGCCCAGTTGCATCAGCTTCGGGGACGAGTTGGTCGCGGAGAGCACGCATCCATCTGTATTTTGTTGTACAGCAAAATGACTGCGGATGCTAAAGAGCGCTTGTCGGCGATGGTATCCACCAATGACGGCTTTATCATTTCTGAAATTGACGCTAAAATACGCGGGGCGGGCAATGTGCTTGGCAAAGAGCAGTCGGGCACGTTAAGTGGCTTGAGAATTGCCGACATAACGACTGATTTTGCAATCATGCAATCGGCGCGTGAAGCTGCTTTTGCGCTGGTTGAGGCGGATGGGCAGTTGCGTACCGCTGCAAATGCCGCAATACGCGAGTGCTATCTGCGCCAGTATCACGACCGTTTTTCGTTGGCTGATATTGGGTAGATGGTGGTGGAGACTGAATTGGACGTGAATAATCCGAAGTGAGACCGAAATTACTGCAGTTCCATTGCCATGAATTGATAGATATATTATCACGCAGTAGCTCTTATCCACTGACGGAAAATCACGCTTACGGAGATTCACAGCAGCATCACTTACGCCATTTTCTGGCGATGCTGTTGATCAACGTAAGAGCGCAAAACAGCGTTAATTTTTGTCTGATAGCCTTTGCCTTCGCGACGGAAAAACTGCAGAACATCAGCATCAATACGCATGTTGAGCACCTTTTTTGGCTGGGGTAATTCAGTCGAAGTTGTTGACCAATCAATCACCATTCCTGCCTCATCAGGATCGGAAGCAATAGCCGCCGCAATCTCCTCCTCCGTCATAGCGGCAGCTTGTTCCCAATCACTCTTATCTTCGCCACGCGCACACATTTCGCGTAACTCTTCAACCGTATATCTGACGATATGCTCTCTCTTCCCCATGTTGTGCCCTCCTGAATGATATAATTCTGCGACGATCTTCGCGCCAAGTCCAAATAACAGTATAAAACTTTTGATTATTGATAGCTGTTGTAATATAGCGTACTTCAAAAGAATAATCCGATATTGAAGTAAAGCATTTCCGCCCATCAAACAAAAACCATACATCGACGAAATCAAGCTTATGTTTAGCAAGATTGAGTTGCCGCTTCTTGTCATCCCACTCCAGCATTGATTGAAATCTACACAATTTGTATATACTTTCTCAAAGGAAAAAACTGAATCCTGATGAAAAAGATTGAATTATCAAAGAATATAGACGTATTTTTAGAGAAAAAGAAAATATTCAGCACTCATCCCATCAATGGTGACGGGATGAGACTCAAGTAATCATGGTGGGTTTTCAATAACTCTCATCCGGCAACGGGAAATCACGCTGGCG
>CAIQSY010000259.1 GCA_903874585.1 uncultured Chlorobiaceae bacterium
GTAAACGCCTTTTTCAATCACAAGCAAGGATTCTATAAGATTGCGGAGTTCTCGCACATTGCCAGGCCATGGGTAGCGCATCAACATTTCAGCAGCATCAGGGCTGAAGCCTTCAAAAACAATGTTATGTTTGGTGGCAAATTCATGGATAAACGTCTCGGTCAACAGCAAAATGTCGCGCTCTCGTTCGCGTAATGGTGGAATTTGAAGTTCCACGCTGCGTAATCGGTAAAAGAGGTCTTCACGAAAGTTTTTTTCCGCTACAGCTTGATACATGTTTTTATTGGTTGCAGCAATGATACGCGCATCAGAGTAGATGGTTTCCGATGAACCAACCCGCTGAAATTCTCCAGTTTCAATAACTCTGAGAAACTTAACTTGCGTTTCTAAGGGCATTTCACCAATTTCATCAAGAAAAATTGTGCCCCTATCGGCGCTTTCAAAGTAGCCTTTTCTGCTCTGTACGGCACCGGTAAATGCCCCTTTTTCGTGCCCGAACAGTTCTGATTCGAGAATTCCAGCCGGAATGGCGCCACAATTGACGGGAATAAAATTTTTGTTGGCTCGCAGGCTGTTTGCATGAATAAATCGAGCAAGTACCTCTTTGCCTGATCCTGTTTCGCCGATAATAAGAACAGTTATATCGGTTGCAGCAACTTGCAATGCAAACTGTTTGAGTTGTGTAATAAGGGCGGATTGCCCAATCAACGTAATCTCTCGCTTCATCAGAGGACTCCAGCGATAACGCAACGTAAAGGCATGTTATAAATTTGGTACGGCAACGGCTTCAAATGGTAACTTTTGTGCTGCTTTTTGAGCCTCCTCTTTTGTGCCATAGGAGGCTTTGAGGCGAACTTTATAGAGTTCTCCTGCTTGAATTACCTTCGCTGGTGCTGTGAGAGATATTTTTTGTACAAGCGTTTCTGCATTCTCTTTGCTTTTGAAGCTGCCACACTGCAACGCAAAAGGTTTATTCTCGACAGCGACAGGCTCCTTTTTTATTGAAACTATAGGCAGAGTCTCTGCTTTTTTAACAATCACCTCTTTTTGAGGAGTGGCAACAATTGGCTTCGCCACCGCAGGTGTTGTTACTTGCGTGGTTTGTTTTGCGTAAACTTTAGATGCCGTGTTTGGTATGATCACCGGTGGCAGAGGCAGAGCCGTTGTTGTTGCCATGCTGTAAGCCGCAATACGTGAGTTGCTGATTTGATCGAGAACAGGATCAGGATAATTCGTTAATTGCTTTTGATAAAGTGTAATAGCTTGAGGTCCATCTTCAGAAAGAAGAGCATCAATCACCAGCTTTTCAGCCGGAAGGCTCACTTTTTGCCTGATATTTTGTAATAAATAAACCTTATCTTCAACAACACATCGGCGTATCTCCTCAGCATAAGAGAGTTCACCGGTTGAGTGAACCACAGGTGGAAAAAAGAGCGCAACCGAAAGTGCAATGCACAATGTTGCTGGGCTTTTACGAAGAATAGATTTCGTTTTATCAGAAAGCGTGAGGGAAAACATGGTTAAGCGGTTTATTCTGGTTCGCTATTGTCGTAACAAGTTACGCTGGTTGAATATGTCGAATTTTTTCATATAAAATCAATTGCATTCTATGCATCCTCTCTCAATTAAAGCCTTTGCAAAAATTAACCTTGGGCTTTTGATTACCGGAAAACGCTCCGATGGCTATCATACCCTTGAAACACTTTTTGCTCCAATCAATTGGTACGATACACTGGAGTTCGCCGAATCAGCGCAAATTTCAATGAGTTGTTCCAACGTTGCTTTGCCTCTTGACGATAATAATCTCTGTATCAAAGCAGCGAAAGCGCTACAGCAGTTTGCTGGTATTGATAAAGGAGTTGCTCTGACGTTGAATAAAGAGGTTCCTTTTGGAGCTGGTCTTGGTGGGGGAAGCAGTGACGCTGCAACGGTTTTGAGAGTATTGAACAGCTTCTGGAATATCAACGCATCATCGGCGGAGTTACATTCGTTAGCCGTAAAGCTTGGCGCAGATGTCCCCTATTTTCTTGAAATGAAAGGGCTTGCGTATGCTCAAGGAATTGGTGATGAACTTGAAGATCTTGGTCTCACGATTCCATATTTTATTGTTACGGTTTTTCCTGAAGAGCACATTTCGACAGTTTGGGCATATAAAAATTTTTATGCTCGTTTTGATCGTCCAGTTCCTGATTTAAAACATGCGGCAGAGGAGTTTTGCCGTTTTGGGAAAAAAGAGGTTTGTTCACTCTTTGAAAATGATTTTGAGTCGGCGGTGTTTGACCATTTTCCAGCCGTCCGTAATGTCAAGTCTCTTCTTCTTGAAGCTGGCGCGCTGTTTGCTTCGCTTTCAGGCAGTGGTTCGGCTGTGTTCGGTTTGTTTGAGCATGAGGCTGATGCGTTAGCTGCAATGAAAGCTTGTCCAGAAACTTATCGCATGAGCTTGACACCACCTCACTTTTCTATGCAGCAGTAGCTCGAATTTTCCGCTGTGCGAATGTGTTGATATCAGTCATATAATATCAAAAGCCCGGGAGTACCGGGCTTTTGAGTTCACACATGGAGCATGGTTATTTACCAGCCATACTCTGCGAACACGCGATAGGTGTTAATCAGCAGGAAGGCCATAACGACAAGACCAAGAATGGTGAAAATTGGGCTTTTCTCCTCTCTTGAAGCTTTGGAATCAAGGAATGGAACAAGCGCCCAAAGAATGCCGCCAGTGGTCAAAAGAACGATAGCAAGAAGTTCGCCACCCTCAAATTTGAAATCTTTGAGCATCTGGAACTGCGCCCAGAAGTACCACTCTGGTTTAATTCCAAGTGGTGCAGAAGCAAGAGCATCAGCTTTCACACCGATTCCCCATGGGAAAACAACAGCAAGATAGATAAGCAAGCCAAAGCCAATAATCCAGCCGATTGCATCTTTAGCAAGGAATGTCGGGAAGAATTTCTCATAGCCCTTAATCATGCCAGACTCTTTATAACCAATCGGTGCGGAAGTACCGAGAACCTGCACAAGCATTAAATGTGCTGCAAGAGCAAGCATGATGATGCCAGGAAGAAGAACCACGTGCAGAGAGAACATGCGGGTCAGTGTTTCGCCGCTCACCTCTTCACCACCACGAAGAATGTCAACCATCAATGCTCCACCGGGTGCAACTTTTGGTACCTCTGTACCAACCTGTGTTGCAAAGAATGCCAGCTCATTCCAAGGGAGAAGATACCCTGTAAAACCAAACCCAAGGCTGATCAACAGGAGTACAAAACCGCTGATCCACATAAGTTCACGTGGTTTGCGGTATGACTTCATAAAGAAGGTGCTGAACATGTGGATGAAAATCATCAGAATCATCAGGTTTGCTGACCAAGCATGAATCTGGCGAATAAGCCATCCAAAAGGAATCTGCTGCTGAATAAAGACAAATGATGCAAATGCTTCAGCCTCAGTAGGTTTGTAATATTGTAGAAGAAGAAGACCTGTGACGATCTGAATGATAAAGAAGAAGAGTGCAAGTCCACCGAAATAGTACCACATCGAGAGACGATGCTTCGGAACTTCCTTTTTCTTTAAATATTCAATAATTGGCAGCATCACATAAAAGCGCTCATTAAACCATGCGCCGAGTGAACTGGAGCGTGAATCTTTGTAAGGATTTGCTGCTGGACGATCGACCGGTGGTTTATAGACGCCACCATCATTCGATGCAACTGCTTGTGGCGCTGCTTTTGCGACTGGTTTTGCTGTGCTTGGAGCCGCCGGCTTGGCAGCACCAGGAGCAGCGGGTTTTGGCTTGGCAGCCGCTTTACCTGCCACAGCGTTTGGATTATTTTCAGCCATATTTTCTGACTCCCTTGGGTTTCAAGTATTAAAGATTAAGCTTTTGAAATAATAAGATTTTCGCCTTCTATCCTTGCTTTGAAAGGATTTAGTGGTAACGGTTGCGGACCAGAAATGATTTCGCCCGTTTGTTTGTATTTTGCACCGTGACAAGGGCAGGAAATCAGATTGTCTTTAGGTGCCCAGTGAACAAGGCAGCCGAGATGCGTACACACAGCACTGCATGCCGTAATTTTGCCGTTATCGTTGATAACAATAACTTTATCTTTGTTGAACTGGAAAATTTTGCCTGTTTTTTCAGGAACTTCTGAAGCTTTTCCGACAACCTTTTCATTCAGATTGCTGAACTCTTTTGTTGGGGGAATGATAAATTTAACAACTGGATAAAGCGTTGTAACAGCTACAGCAGCACCTACCCCAGCAACTACCTTACCGAGAAAACTGCGCCGCTCAAAATTCACTCCACCCAATCCCTGTTCACGCGCTTTCCCGCCGGAAACAGTACCGGCTGAAGAGAGAGGTGCGCCATCTTCAAGTGCGCCCATCCTCGCCGGACTCTTGAAATTACCTTGTTGTGCCATTACAAGCTATCTCCTTTTTAAGTATGTTCTTATGAAAAATTAAGTCGTTTTGCCTTACAAATAGATAATCTGTACCCGTTTTTATGCTCGACAGCTAATATTGAGCTAAGGCTTTAAAAACGGTGAGTGAATTTATAATTTTTTCAGCGATTATTCCAATCCAAAGCGCTCTTAAAAGTATTATAAGCACTATACATGATGGATTGTGTCCCGTCTCTCCAAATACGGCTTTTGGTAAAAAAGCGCATCGCTTTTGATTGTAATCGTTGCGGGTTCAGGAATTCAGAGATGCCGGTTATCTCTTCGGCTTCCTTATTTTTTCTCTCAAAAGTGATATTGGAGCCGAATCGAAGATAAAAAGGACCGGCATCAAGCACCTTGTGATGATGAATGTGCAGTCGGATAGCGTCATTATCCAACGTAATACTCATACTATGCAGCGGCGCAAAAAGACCACGTTTCAACTGGTTCTCCTTGAAATCCAGCGAATCATATACAATAACATTCTCATCGGTATTGTCTTGCAGTAGTATGAGTGTTAATGGGTTGTAGTTGTTGTTTTTAAAAAATATCATGTAATAGATCAGGTTATAGCGTTCGGAAAACGCTCTGCCCCAATACCATTGTGATATATACTCCTGCATTGGCATGGTGCCAAGATTATGGTCGTGATACCCTCTTGCGTTAATAAGAAGTGTGCGAACAGAATCATGCTGTGTTTCAACAATCCTTATTGTACCGGTCACCTCTGCTTTTGGGACACAGAGCAGCCATTGGTGCTGTGCAACGTTATCGGCATTATTGGCATCTTTTTTTTCATATCTGATGCGTTGACTCGGTTTAAAACGTAATGCAGCAGTCACTTTTTTCTTGCGGACAGGAAATAAAAAATCGATATCGAGCACATATTCGTCTTTCAGTGCATCGTAGGTAAACCGATTATTTTCAAATCTGACACCAATATCCGAGCCACTGCTTTCAAATAATTCCTGACTTCCTTCACGAATAAAATTCAGTATTTCGGAACCGTACTCATAAAGTTGAAAACTGAAACCTGAGTAATTCGCTGGAAGAGGGGGGGCTTTTTTACTCCGTTTCCATTTTTCGTAATGAGAGGTGTAGTAAGGTGAAAATGGAAAGCCTGAAAACCAGATAAGCACAAAAGAGATGCCTGTCGCTTTATCTTCGGCATCAAAATACCACCATTCGTAAGCTCCTGGCTGCTGCATATTGTGCCAGATTTCTTGATCAAGCTTTGTGGTAATATTCATACCGAGAATGTTGGTGACGTTCACATACGGCTTTCAGGAGTGTAGGGTACAAATCTTTACTGAAAGTGCCTTTACTGAAAGTGTAAGAGAGAGAGAAGAGAAAAGCGAGGATATGTCTATACATGGTTGTGGACAGAGAGGGAATCGAACCCACGACACAAGGATTTTCAGTCCTTTGCTCTACCAACTGAGCTATCTGTCCTTCAAAA
>CAIQSY010000260.1 GCA_903874585.1 uncultured Chlorobiaceae bacterium
TCAGGCAACGTTGCCTTGCCCTGCTTGAGGAATTTCTGCAGAAATTGTTGACGCTGCTGTTCAGTAACGCCCTTAACCAGCACCGGTTTACTGCGCCAGAGTCCATCGCCCGAACCATCACGGCTGCGAAGGACATAGCTTTTTTCAAGAAATGGCGAGAACTCGGCAATATTGGGATGAGCGGCAATGGTTGCCAAATCGGAACGGCGTTCTGCAAAAAGCTGTTCATTTGGCTGCCGAATTTGCAGATGAGCGCTGAAGCTGATGAGTTTCTGCTCAATGCTGTGCGCAAAACCATTCACAATTGAGAGTGTCAAAATCAGCGCTGCCGTACCAACCGCAATGCCAAGCACCGCCATCAGCACAATAAAGGTTGGTTTTGAAGCCGAACGTTGTTTAAACGCAAACCGTTGCGCTATATACAGTTCCGGCTTCATCCCTCGTTTTGCTGAATCTCTTCAAGATCATCAAACGTCATGACGCTGTTTCTGCCTGATGCTTTGGCTTTGTACAACGCCCGATCAGCATTGCTGATGAGCGTATGCCAGTCGAGCGCGTTATCGGGAAATGTTGCAACGCCAATACTGACTGTCAAAAAAGCCTCAGGGCGTCCATCAGCAAAGGGAAATGGTGTCTCACTAATAATCAAGCGCAGACGCTGGGCAATATCGTGCGCAATGTGTGTCGTCGTTTTCGGGAAAAGCAGCGCAAATTCATCGCCACCAAAACGCGACGGCACATCGTAAGCGCGACACTCGTTGCGCATAACATCAGCAAGCGTTTTCAGCACCTGATCGCCCAGTACATGACCATTCGAGTCGTTGTAGCGCTTGAAATGGTCGATATCAATCATCGCAAGCGACACCTTATCGTTCAGGCGTTTTGCCCGTTCAATATCAATAATCAGATGCTCCTTGAAATGGCGATAGTTGTAGAGATTGGTCTTTTCATCGCGAATATAAATCTCATCGAGCTTCTTGTTCTTCGCATCAATATCGCCGCAAAACTTCATAATCGACTCGGTAATCTGCGTAATATCGCTGGAGTGGTCGGCATCCGTCAGCTCCTTTTTCATCTCCGCCGCCGTATCGCGAATACTTTCAGGAATATTGCGATTCAGCAGCTTCAACTGCGCAACAAGCTGCGCCAGCGGAATCAGTGTCTGGCGATAGTTGTTGTGCAGCATCCAGCCCGCCGTAATGCTGAGGCTGAGGAGCACCACAAGGATGAAAAAGAGAAAAAATTCGTTGATAACCAGCAGTTGCACTGAAGCTTCTTTCGAGGCTACTTTTGCTGTTTCAATGCTTTGTTGCAGCTCCAGCGTAAACCGCTCTAAATTTTTTCCCACCAGAGCGGCTGGCCACTGCTGCACGGTTACCCGGAAAGAAGGAAATGGAGGTAAATCAGCGTGCTGCATCTCAACAGCAATTTTTTCATACTTCAGCCGAATCAGCTCCTGCTGCTCACGGCTAATTGATAGTTCACCCTTTTCGCCATCTGCTTGTGGATTGTGCGGATTGTGCCAATTGCGCGATAATCCAAACTCAAGCAGTTTTCCTCTCAGTTCAATAAGATCAAGATAACACGCCTGTTTTTTTTCAACAGCCTCAAGTTGAGCTTTTTGCCGTACCATAAAACCAGCAGTTCCAGCA
>CAIQSY010000261.1 GCA_903874585.1 uncultured Chlorobiaceae bacterium
TGCCGAGCTCATTGCGCAGCTTCGCACCGATATTAATCGCCATAATCACCTCTATTATATCGAGGCAAAACCGGAACTCTCCGATTACGAGTTCGATAAGCTCCTTGAACGACTGATCGAGCTTGAGCGGCAGTTCCCCGATCTGGTAACGCCCGACAGCCCTTCGCAGCGTGTTGGTGGCACGATTACGAAGGAGTTTCACGCCGTTATCCATCGCGAGCCAATGCTGAGCCTCTCCAACACCTACTCGCTTGGCGAGGTGGAGGAGTTTTACAACCGCGTGAAAAAGCTGCTGGCGCTTGAAGGGGTGTTGGAGGGGGTGTTGGAGGGGGTGCTGGAGCAGGAGATGGTGGCGGAGCTGAAGTTCGATGGTGTGGCAATAAGCCTGCTATACCGCGACGGGCTGCTGGTGCGCGGCGCCACGCGAGGCGACGGCGTTCAGGGCGACGATATTACCGCCAACATCCGCACGATTCCGACAATTCCGCTCCGGTTGGACAATCCGGTGGCGGGCGAGCTTGAGGTGCGCGGTGAAGTCTTTATGCGCAAGGAGGATTTTGAGCAATTGAACGAAAGCCGCCCTGAGGAGGAGCGCTTTGCCAATCCGCGCAACGCTACCGCCGGTGCGCTGAAGTTGCAGGACTCAGCAGAAGTTGCCCGTCGCCGGATGAGCTTTGTCGCCTACTATCTCAAAGGCATTGAGGATGAGTCCACACCGCATTTCAGACGGCTCGAACGTCTTGAAACGCTTGGCTTTACAACCGGCAACCATTACCGCTTATGCCGTGAACTGAAGGAGATCAGCGATTTTATTGCCGAGTGGTCGGAACAGCGCTGGAAGCTTCCGTATGAGACTGACGGTGTTGTGCTGAAACTCAATGCCGTGACGCTGTGGGAGAAACTTGGCGCAACCGCTAAAAGCCCACGTTGGGCAATTGCCTACAAATATCCAGCTCAGCAGGCGCAGACCGTACTGCGTGACGTGGTTTTTCAGGTCGGACGGCTTGGCACCATTACGCCGGTTGCCGAGCTTGAGCCAGTGCTGCTTGCTGGCTCAACTGTTTCCCGCTCCACGCTCCATAATTTCGATGAAATCGAGCGACTTGGTGTGATGATTGGGGATCGCGTTATCATTGAAAAATCTGGCGAGGTGATTCCCAAGGTAATCAGCGTCGTGCTTGAAGCGCGTCCATCAAACGCTCAAGCGGTGGTTGTTCCGTCACATTGCCCAGAATGTGGTACGCCGCTTGCAAAGCCGGAGGGCGAGGTGAGCTACTACTGCCCGAATGAGGAGGAGTGCCCGGCGCAGATTCGCGGACGGCTGCTGCATTTTGCCTCACGCAATGCAATGGATATCAAGAGCCTCGGCAAAGCGCTGGTGGATCAGCTTGTTGCCATCACATTGGTGAAGGATGTTGGCGACCTCTATTTCCTGCAGGAGCCGCAGCTCGAAAATCTTGAGCGCATGGGACGCAAGTCGGCGCAAAACCTTGTGCGTGCGCTTGACGAAAGCCGCACGAAAAGCTACGACCGGCTGCTCTACGCCCTCGGCATCCGCCACGTCGGACGCGCTACCGCCCGCGAACTGTCGCACGCCTATCCATCACTTGATGCGCTTATGCTGGCAAGTGAGGAGGCACTTTCGACGGTGCCCGACATCGGTCCCGTGGTTGCCCGCAGCATTCTCGATTTTTTTGCCAAACCCGCAGCCACCGCATTGGTTGAAAAACTTTGCACTGCAGGATTGCAGTTGCACGCTACCGAATCAACACCGCAGGTGAACCGCAATTTTGAAGGTCTCACCGTGCTCTTCACCGGCGGTCTCGATCGTTATACCCGCCAGCACGCCGCTGAATTGGTGGTTGAGCGTGGCGGCAGGGCGGTTGATTCCATCAGCAAAAAGACCAGCCTTGTCGTCGCTGGTCACGATGCCGGTAGCAAGCTCGACAAAGCGTTGAAACTCGGCGTAAGGGTGGTGTCGGAGCTGGAGTTTGTGGGAATGTTGTAGAAATAATTTTATACTTATCAATTCTTAATCACTCTTTCGTTATTCGCCAATGATCAAAAAAGCCTCATTATCACTGTTAAGCTTCTTGCTGTTGACGCGTGTGGCATATACCGAACCATCGGTAGAACCTGAGAAAATTCCAGCAACAGTCGCTCAAGGCGAAGCGACGGCACAATTGCATCGTGAGGCAATGTGCAAACAGGAGTATGGTATTTTACAGGATTATTCAGAGGCGTTAAAATGGTACAGGTTGGCTGCCCAGCAAGGAAATGCCGATGCTCAGAATAATCTTGGTATGATGTATTATAATGGTGATGGCGCGCCCCAAAACTATGCCGAAGCGCTCAAATGGTACCAGTTGGCTGCCCAGCAAGGTCATGCCGATGCTCAAAATAATCTTGGTGCGATGTATTACAATGGCGATGGAATCCCGCAAAACTATGCCGAAGCGCTCAAATGGTATCGATTGGCTGCTGAACAGGGCAATCCTGACGGTCAGTATAATCTTGGGATTATGTACGATAATGGCGATGGCGTCCTTCAGGATTATGCCGAAGCGGTGAAATGGTATCATCTTGCGGCTGAAAAAGGAGTTGCCGATGCTCAGCTCGCGCTTGGTATTGCTTACCTCAATGGTAACGGTGTTGTGCAGAATAAGGATACCGCTAAAGAGTTACTCAGCAAAGCGTGTGAGAATGGAATCCAGAAAGCGTGTGATGAGCTTCAGCTCTTAACAATGCCTGCGATAAAGCCATGATAATGGTGTTGACCAGAGAGTTTTGTCACGCAAGGTGATGAGACGTTGTTTTCTTGTTGCGTCAGGCGGTTTTGCGATAGGTGGCAGGTAATCGCCGCCGCCTGACAGATAATGCAACGAAACTATTATTTCAGTTTAACAACTCGCACAACATCTGAATTCAACTCGCCAGCAGGCCAAATTCCATAGATTTGACCAACGGTAATGTTTTCGTAAGGATTTGCGATCGCCCTGATCTCAAAATCTCTGCTGTTATCAGAATCATTAACATTCCCGATATACACTTTCACCTTCCAATTTCCTTTTTTGGTCACCATTGCTTTTGGCTGCACCCAGTACTCTGACGTTTCCAGTGAATGTACAATCACCCAAACAGTCTTAACCCCACTCGCCGTCCCTTGCACCAAGGTTCGCCACTCTACATTTGCATTCTCTTTGGGAGTTGTCAGGGTGATATCCTTAGCAAATACATTGTCCATTGGTATGAAAAATGCAATCTGCAGAAGCAGTAAAATAATTACTTTTCTCATGTTGGTCTCCTCGCTGTTTTGGTGTCTCTGTGTTTGTTGTTTTATCTCAACAGTATTAAAAAGTATAGTAAAAATTCAGCTCTTTCATGGAATGAATTTTTAAAGTTTCTCTGAATAGCCAAACATAACACGCGCTTGCCTTAAGCGGCTATTACAAGGTTTCCCTTTTTACTAATATTTTCTTATAATAAATTTCGTGATTAGATAGTTTATTGATCATGGTTCCATTGTTTTTTGAGGTTACATAACGTTAAGTTATTCTACTCATTATCGTTAATACTTACTCTTAATCGTCATAAAACCTTATCTGCCAGTATGTTGAAACCAGTCACTGCTTTTACGTTGTGTTCAATGCTGTTTTGTGGTTCAATGCAAGCAGTAACACCAGAGGAGGAGCTGAAGCAGTTGCAGAAGTATGCTGCTGAGGGTAATGCCAGTGCACAAAATAATCTTGGTTATCTCTATCGCAATGGTAAAGGTGTTCCAAAGGATGATGTTGAGGCGCTGAAATGGTATCGGTTATCTGCGGCTCAAGGCAATGCGAGTGCGCAGTTTAATATTGGTTACATGTATGATGAGGGCAAAGGCGTTGTGAAGGATAAGGCTGAAGCGGTGAAGTGGTACGTTCTTTCGGCTACGCAAGGCAATGCAAGTGCACAGAATAACCTCGGTTACATGTATCGTCATGGAGATGGTGCAATCGCCAATAAGGCAGAGGCTTTGAAATGGTATCGCCTTGCTGCTGCACAAGGTAATGTAAATGCGCAAAGTAATCTCGGCATGATGTACAAAAATGGCGAGGGTGTACCAGTCGATAATGTTGAGGCGTTGAAGTGGCTCCGTCTTGCTGTTGCGCAAGGCAATGCCAATGCACAGAATGCACTTGGCTTGATGTATCAGAGTGGTGCGGGTGTTCCGGTGGATAATGTTGAGGCGTTGAAGTTGTACGGTCTTGCAGCCGTTCAAGACCACGCAGATGCGCAGCACAACCTTGGTATGATGTATCAGAATGGCGCAGGTGTGACGCAGGATTATGTTGAAGCGCTGAAATGGTATCGGTTGTCAGCGGCTCAAGGCAATGCTCAGGCTCAGTATAATATTGGAGTGTTGTGCAGCGAAGGTAAAGGCGTTGCGCTCGATAAAGCTGAAGCGTTGAAATGGTTTCATCTTGCAGCAGCACAAGGTCATGCTGGTGCGCAGAATAGTCTCGGTGTGATGTATCAGAATGGCGCGGGTATTGTGCCTGATTATACTGAAGCCGCCAAATAATCTCGATTATCGTCGTCGAGGCAAGGCGCATCTTGTCTCGACAGATATCCTTCATTTGCTCACGATTTTTCTTGGTCGCCCTCTGTCTTTTCACCACTCGAATCTTTCTCTTCCTTCTCCGATGCCCTTTTCAACACCTGCTCCAGCTTATTGATTTCATCGCGCAGATAAGCTGCTTTTTCATACTCCATGGAAACAGCCGCCTCCTGCATTTCGAGGCGCAGCTCGGTAACCATGGTGTAGGTCTGCTCTGGCGAAAGAGTATCAA